>CAMBPB010000024.1 GCA_945869465.1 Prosthecobacter debontii | reverse complement strand
AGTTGCGCGTGAGTTCGGCCAGTTCCTTGGAAACGCTGTCGGCGGGCATCAGCTTGGCCGCCAGATCGAACTGGGGCGTTGCCAAGTCCAGGTGACCGCAGACCATGTAATGATAACCCAACAGGAAATGCGTGTCAGCCGCGTCCGGTTGAGCTTCGGAGTAGGCTTCCAACTTCTGCAACTGGTCGGTGTAGGTTTCCTGCGCGTCGTAGAGGGCGATCATGGTGGACCAATCCCAGCCCGGCCCGGATGCGAGCACTGGATTGAGCACGCCGGCAGCCTCGCCATATTTTCCGAGGGCAAACAGCACCAGGGCACGGTATTCATGGAGGGCACCGTCGCCCGGGGATTCGGCGATGGCTTTGTCCGCATATTCTAGGGCCACCAAATAGTTGCGTTGCTTGAACGCAGCTTGGGACTCGCCCATCAACGACTCGGATTTGCTGGTGAATTCCTCCACGGCGGCATCGTCTTCAGGAGCCGTGTTGACCGCCAGCCGGGTGATCGGTTGGTCGTAGGTGTATTCGACCTCACGGGAAATGCGCACCGGTCTCGCACGGTAGGGATTGTGATAGCTCCGATACCCGACGTCATAGATCAAGGTTCCCAGACTCCAGCCGATCAGACCCCAGCCGATCGGGTCACGCACCACCACATAGCCGGGCGGGCGGTATCCACGATACCCGTAGTGGTAATGCCGGCGATAATAGGTGGGACTCCATCCGAAGCTCCATGAACGCGCATACCAAGGGCGGACGACGGGACGACTCCACCAGGGATTGTAACCCCAGCAGTGACGGTGGGTGCTCCAATTGACATTGCGCCGGAAGTTGTTGTTGATGTTAGTGATGTGGACACTCCTGTTGACCGACTTGTGGTTGCCGCTGCCCCACCAAGCCTTGGTCTTGGGGTTCTCGAAATTGGGGCGTTTGACCTGCTGGGTGTTCTGGCCGGGCCGCACGACCATCTTTTTCTTGGGCTCGGATTTTTGAGTTTTGGCCACTTTCCGAGGTTCGCCTTTCTTGGAGAGCTTGTCGTCGTCATTCTTCTTGCCGGATTGAGGCACGTTCGGGCGTTTTCCCGGAAGGGCGAGCGGCTTGGGCGAGGCTTCTGCCTTGTCTGCCTTGTCTGCCTTGTCTGCCTTGTCTGCCTTGTCTGCCTTGTCTGCCTTGTCTGCCTTGTCTGCCTTGTCTGCCTTGTCCGGCAAAGGCATTGGCTTGATTTCCTTCTTTGGCTGTTCTGTCTTGTCTGCCTTCTTTACCCCATCTGGCTTAGGGGCATTCTCCGACTTGGGCGCCTTTTCTGCCTCCGGGGCCCTGGCGGCCTCCGGGGTTCTGTCGGCGTTCGGGGTTCTGTTGGGGTTCGGGGTTCTGTTGGGGTTCGGGGTTCTGTCGGCGTTCGGGGTTCTGTTGGCGTTCGGAGTTCTGTTGGCGTTCGGAGTAATGTTGGGGTTCGGGGTTCTGTTGGGGTTCGGGGTTCTGTTGGCTTTGGGAGCCGGGGCGGGATCCGGGAACTGTTTCTGGGCCCTTTTCCCGGATTCGGATTTCCCTCCTTGCGCCGGCACCGGCACCGGCACCGGCACCGGCACCTGTCCACCGCCGGAGGTTTCACCTTGGCCGCCTCTTTTCTTCGACTCATCGTCGTCTTTCTTGCGGGCGAAGGCTTGCGAGCAGACCAACGCCTGACACAGCGCGGGTATGACCAAGAATTTGAGTAGAGTTTTCATGGGATGATGCTGAGGAATTGGTTCTTGATGATACGTGCCACCGATTCGGCCCAACTCCAGACTTTGGAAGCAGGGTCGAAATGTGATTTTCAGGCTCTTCAAAATTATGCCCGGAGAACCACCTGTGCAAGCGAAGAGACGCAATGCATCGGGAATTATTCACATTTATTTCGGGGCATCAGCGAGGGCGGTTGAACCGGTTTCTCCAAATTCTTGCCAAATCCGCCGGGTTCCCCTTCACTGCGCGCCGCTCCACCCATGGCTCTTATCGTTCAAAAATACGGCGGCACCTCTGTCGGCACGCTCGACCGCATCCGCAACGTCGCGGCACGGATGAAACGCACCCGTGACGAGGGAAACCAGGTGGTTGCCGTGGTCTCCGCCATGTCTGGGGTGACCGATGGGCTGATCAAAATGGCCACCGAGCTGACGGAAATCCCGAGCGAACGCGAGCTGGACGTGTTGCTGGCAACCGGCGAGCAACAGTCGATCGCCCTGGTCACCATGGCGCTCCAGGATTTGGGAGTGGACGCCGTTTCCATCACCGGCCGCCAGGCGGGCATCCACACTACCGGCTCCCACACCCGCGGCCGGATTCTCAACCTCGATCCCTCGCTGATGACAAAATACCTGAGCGAGGGGAAAACCCTGGTGGTCGCCGGCTTCCAAGGCGTCACCCCGGCCGGCATGATCCACACGCTCGGCCGCGGTGGGTCGGACCTCACCGCCATCGCCGTCGCGGCCTCCCTCAAGGCCGATGTCTGCCAGATTCTAACTGATGTGGACGGCGTTTACACCTGCGATCCGCGGATCGTGAAAAACGCCCGCAAGCTGCCGGAGATCTCCTACGACGAAATGCTGGAAATGGCCTCGTCCGGATCCAAGGTCATGCAGTCCCGCTCAGTCGAATTCGCGAAAAAATTCGGCGTTGTTTTCGCAGTCCGCTCCTCCCTCAACGATAACCCCGGAACTCTTGTGTTAGAAGAACATCCCCACATGGAAAACGTCGTCATCCGCGGCGTCTCGATCGAGCGCTCGCAAGCGCGTGTCACCATCACCGGCATTCCCGATGAACCCGGCATGTCCGGCCGCATCCTCGGTGCCCTCGCCGAGGCGGAGGTCAACCTCGACATGATCATTTCCAACATCGCTCACGACGGCTACGCCCGCCATTCGTTCACGATGCATTCCAGCGATCTCGGCAAGGCCCAGGCCGCGGTGAAACCGGTGCTTGCCGCGCTCGCGCCACACTCGAAAATCGAGACCGAAGCCGGCATTGCGAAACTTTCCGCTGTCGGCATCGGCATGCGCTCGCACTCCGGGGTGGCCGCCACCATGTTCAAGGCGCTCGGGGACTCCGGCATCAACATCGGGATGATCTCCACCTCGGAAATCAAAATCGCCGTGACGGTGGACGAAACCCGCATCGAAGACGCCGCCCGCGTCGTGCATGACGCGTTCGGTCTCGACAAAGTGCCGGCGGAGTGGCGCTCACCGGTTGCCACGGATTAAAGCATAGGCCGCCGAAGCTGTTGGAAAAGCTTGTGGCGGGCCTGGATAGGCGCTAATGGCTGGGTTGGTAGTAAACCCATGCCAACGTCTTCATTGGTTCCGGCCCGCTGCGGAAATGTTCATTGTCCCGATCATGGATGCCGCCAAATGGACCGCCCGGCAGCACCATCAGCACGCCGAGCCGCGAAGAAAGCGCGCTGGATCATGCGGCAGCGATTCAATTTGCGGGCGGAATGCGAGGAGACCATTCGCCCGTTTATTTGCAGTTTCCGATCAGCCTGGCAGCCGCTGCTTTGAGCTCGGCGAGTTTTTCACGTTGGGGAGCGGCACCGCGGGCCTGGTCGGGCTTGCCGCCGCCTTTGCCGCCGACGATGGCGGTTAGATCGCGGAGCAATTCGCCGGCTTTGAGGCCTTTGGCGAGGGCGTCCGGGCCGCAGTGGGTGGCGAGGTGGAGTTTCTCGCCGTCATCGACGATGAGCAGGGCGGGGCCGGCGAAGGCTTTCTTTTTGAGGCCGTTTTGCAGTTCCTGGAGCAATGATGCGTCGGACTCGAAGGAGACGATGATCGGTCCGCCGGTGGCGATGAGATCGGTTAGGGCCTCGTCGGCTAGCTTGGCGGCTTGTGAGGATTGGATCTTCTTGATGCGTTTCTCGGCCTCGACGGCGGCTTGCTGGGTTTCTTCCAGCGTGCGTTGGGCGTGGGTGAAGGTGGCGTTGATTTCGTTGATGTCCGCGCGTGCGGCAAGCATGGCTCCCATGATGTGGGGGAAGTCGTTCACCGTGACGGGAGCCTCGCCGAGAGCAGTCAGCTTTTCATTGGCGGCGTGGAGTTTCGCGCGGGCTGCCTTGAGGTCGTGGTCCCAGTTTTCGACGAACTCGTTGAGATACGCCCACGCGGAATCGCCGCAGACGGCTTCGATGCGGCGGACTCCGGAGGCGATGGCTCCCTCGGATTTGATTTTGAAAAGGCCGATCTCATTGGTATTGCGGACGTGGGTGCCGCCGCAAAGTTCCATCGAGTAGCCGTCGAGGGCGTTGCGTTTGCCGCCGATCTCAACGACGCGGACGATCTCGCCGTATTTGTCGCCAAAGAACTGCATGATGTCCGCGCGGCCCTTGATGTCGGCGTGTTTCACTTCGGTCCAGGAAACGGCCATGGCCTGCTTGATGGCGCCGTTGACCCTGTCCTCCATCATCGCGATTTGCTCGGATGTTAGGGCGGCGCTGTTGAAGTCGAAACGCAGGCGGTGTTCATCGACCGAGGAGCCCTGCTGGGTGGCATCCTTGGAAACGACTTCGTGCAGCGCCCAGTGGAGCAGGTGGGTGGCGGTGTGGTGGGCCTCGATGGGGCGGCGGCGGGCGGTGTTGATCTTGAGGGTGACTTTGTCGCCGGGCTGGATTGAGGATTGATGATTGTGGATTTCTGATTGTTGAATGATCAGGGCGCGGGCGTTGCCGATTTGTTGGGTGCCGGTGACGGGGATGTCGTTGAGTGTGCCGGTGTCGCCGGCTTGACCGCCCATCTCGGCGTAGAAGACGGTCTTGTCGGTGATGACGAAAAGCGTGTCTTCCTGCGGGTGGATTTCGAGGATGGTGGCGGCGGTTTCGTCGGTTTCGAAGCCGAGGAACTCGGTGACGGCATCCGTGGAGATGTCGAGCGCGCGCACGATGGAGGATTTTTGTGCGGCGCGGGAGCGTTGTTGTTGTTGCTCCATGAGTTTTTCGAATTCTTTGGTGTCCACACTCAGTCCGCGTTCAGCACAAAGCAGCTCTGTGAGGTCGAGTGGGAATCCGAAAGTATCGTAGAGTTCGAACGCATCGTAGCCGGAGAGAGTCTTAGGGGAGCACACGCGCCCTCGCGTGTTGTCGGAGACGCCCTCGTCTCCGACATGCTCGGAATCACCCGAGAACTCGCGGCACCACAACCACGCGTAGTCTTTTGCATGTTTCACCAAGCCGGCATCCACCGGATTGCCGATGATGTAATCATATTTTTCAATCAGGTCCGACTCGCTGCGAATCAGGCGGTCGAATGATTCCTGGTCCCATAGGTGTTTGATGTTTTCGTTTTGGAGAACCCTCCGTCTCTCCTTGAGGATCTTGTGCGAGGTGACGGATTTGATCGGCTGGAGGATTTCGGTGAGAGTGTAAAACGTCGGGTTGGAATCTTGAGCGGAAGATTTGATTTGCGGCTCGATGAGGAGATGGACGTGGTCGGGCATGACGCACGCGGCGTAGAGGTGGATGTGGCCGAGTTCGCGGGCGTGGAGAATCGATTCGAGGACGATGGTGCGTTCGGCCTCGTTGAGGACGTCACGATCCAGAGTGGCGAAGGTGACCATGTATTTTCCCCATGGGCGCTCGAAGTGAGGGAGGTTGCGGCGGGTGTAGGTGGGTTCGGAGGGTTTGGGTGAATTCGAACCAATCTGAGGCGAGGGCGCCTCAGATGACACGCGAGGGCGCGTGTGCTCCCCGATCGCTTCTTCGAAGCGCTTGAGACCGCGGTCCAGCGTCTGATTGAAACTCGCCTCCTCCTGCTCAAGCGTCTGCCTGACGACATCCTGACGATTCTTCAATTCGGGGAAAACGCCGCCCATTTCGGCAACCAGCGTTTCCACCAATGCGCCGAAGAACGGTTTGTCACCGGAAAAACCGAGCTGTCTTCCGTATCTAACCGCACGGCGCAAGATGCGGCGCAGCACATAATTCCTCCCGTTGTTGCCCGGCATGATGCCGTCGGCGATGGAGAAACTGAGCGTACGGAGGTGGTCGGCGATGACGCGGAAGGCAATCGCGGTTTTCATCTCCCCGGTGAAGGCGGCGCGGTCGGCGCCGGGTGCCGGATAGATATTGACGTATTGTTTGCCGCTGAGTTCTTCCAGCTTGCGGAAAATCGGGGTGAAGACGTCGGTGGCGTAGTTGGATGGTTTGTTAGAAAAATCGGTGAAGCCCTTGGTGCCCTGGATGATCGAGCAGGCGCGCTCGAAGCCCATGCCGGTATCGACGTGTTTGGCGGGCAGTTCGCGGAAGCTGCCGTCGGCCTCGGCGTTGTATTGGATGAAGACGAGGTTCCAGATCTCGATGCAGAGGTCCGAGTCGTTGTTGACGAGGGTGCCGCGGGAGTCGCCCTCGGGTGTTAGGTCGACGTGGAGTTCGGAACAAGGGCCGCAGGGGCCGGTTTCGCCCATCATCCAGAAGTTGTCCTTGACGTTGCCATTGACGATCTGGATGGCGGGATCACAGCCTTTGGAAATGAAGAGCGCGGCCCAGAGATCGTAGGCTTCCTGGTCGAATTGGCCGGGGTCGCCGGGTTTCGGGGCATAGACGGAGGCGTAGAGGCGGTGGGCGGGCAGGCCCCAGCGTTCGACGACGAGTTCCCAGGCCCACGAGATGGCTTCCTTTTTGAAATAGTTGCCGAAGGACCAGTTTCCGAGCATTTCGAAAAACGTGTGGTGGTAGGTGTCGTAGCCGACGTCCTCGAGGTCGTTGTGTTTGCCGCCGGCGCGGATGCACTTCTGGGTGTCGGCGGCGCGCGGCGGATCGTAGGGGGCTTTTTCGACGCCGAGGAAATATGGGACGAAGGGATTCATCCCGGCGTTGGTGAACAGCAGTCCGGGCGACTGCGGGAGCAGCGACGCGGAAGGCACGATGGCGTGCTGTTTTTCGCGGAAAAAATCGAGGAAGCTTTGGCGGATCTCGGCAGCAGTCATGGGGCGCGGGCGTGCAGACTTTCCGATTGCCGGAAAGGGGAGCGGACGATGCAGGAGGGCCGGGGGCGGTGTAAAGCCTCGCGCGGCGGAGATTTCGAGCGGCGGGGCGGGTTACGGCGCGGTTGGCGCAACGGCCTGCGCGGTCCCGCCCGGTGCCGGAGCAGCCGGGGCGATTGCGGGGGTGAGGAGCTTCTGGAATTCCTCGCCCCAGGACCGGGCGGAGCGGTGGCTGATGTGTTTGGTGATGTGATCGAGCATGCGCTTGGCCGCTCTGCTTTCGTCGCCGTTGCGTAACAAGTCGATTTCCATTTGCCATTGGAGTTCCGGCACGGTCTCGGTCACGAATTTTTCATATTCCGGCCCGCGGGGACCGGAAGACTGGCCGTTTTTCTTCCCGCCATTTCCCGACCAGGCCTCGACTTTGATGCCTTCCTGCTGGATGCGTTTGATCCACGCGGAGCGCAGCGTTTCCAAGCGCCCCGGCGAGCGAAGGGGGGGGAACACCACCACGCTGTAGATTTCATCCAGGTTTACCGGGGACAAGGGCCACTTGTCTTTCCCGAGATTGCCGATTTCGTAGGCTTTGGCGAACACCGTCGAGGTGACCGCCTGTCCGAGCTGTTGCTCCTGGGATGAGAGTTTCACAGCATCGTGAAAAATGGCGTCAAGGATTTCCTGCGCTTCGCCGGCGAGCAGGGTCAAATTGGCTTTTTCGGATGAGGCCCGCAGCGTGAGGGTGAGCCAGCGGAGCTGGTATTGGAGGGCGAGCCGGAAGGCGGGATCGGAAAGCTTGTCCGCCTCCCGGCGCTTCCATTCGCGAAACTCGACGTTTTTTTTCTGCTGGTCGTCGAAGTTCACCTTTTCGATGCATTTCAGATAGAAATCCATCGCTGCGTCGCCGCTGGCCATGGCATCGCGGTAGGCGGTCATGGCCAGCCGGAACCGGGCGTCCACTTTGGAAATGGCGGCCTCGCGGAGTGCTTCCAAGCTCGCCAACAAAGCTTCACGGTCCGCGCTGGAGAGCGATTCGGAGCGGGCATTGGAGATAGTGAGCGCCAAGCAGGCAAGGATTGGCACGGTGCGCATGGAGCGGGTCATGGCAAATTCCAGCGTGCGGGCCAAGGCGGAAGCGCAAAAAAAAACACCGAGCATGATCGGCGACACGTTTCCGCGCTTGGAAATTCGCGATTCCGGGGCATCTTTCGAGGCCACACTCCACCTCACCCATGAATCCCGCATTCCGCCGCTTGTTGGCGCTCATCGTTGTTTTTGTGACCGCTTTCATCGCCGTCTGGGCGCTGCGGACCGATCATGCAGGCGGTGACTTGCGCGATTTGATCCCCGGCCTCTCGCAAAGCGGAGACCGGTTCCGGGCGGAAAAATTCACGCTGCCGGACCAGCCGCCGCTGGCTCTCGGCGATGTGGAGTTGCTGTCCCGCCTCAACGACGAATACGCCGCCCTGACCCGCGCGGTGGTGCCCTCGGTGGTGAGCATCGACACCGCGGGCGTCCGCACCGAGCGCCTGCTTGACGTCTGGGGTCGCACCCAGGTGCGCCGCTACCCGACTCAAGGGCAGGGCTCCGGCGTGGTCGTCACCAAAGAAGGCCACGTGATTACCAACCACCACGTCATCGCCGGCCAGCAACAAATCCAAGTCACCCTGCATGATGGAAAAGCCCATCCCGCGCACCTGATCGGCGAGGACACGCTGCTCGACATCGCCGTGCTCAAAGTGGATGCGGAGGGGCCGTTCGCCCCGCTCAAGTTCGGGGATTCATCCCAGGCGCAGGTCGGCCAGATCGTCTTCGCGGTGGGCAACCCTTTCGGTCTCGGCGAAACCGTCACCCAAGGCATCATCTCGGCCAAGGAACGCTCGCTTTCCGACAACCAACGCGACCTTTTCCAGACCGACGCCGCCATCAATCCGGGCAATTCCGGCGGCCCGCTGGTCAACTTGCGCGGCGAGATCATCGGCATCAACGTCGCGATATTTTCTCCGGACAAAGCCAACCCAGGCTTCCAAGGCGTCGGTTTCTCGATTCCCAGCAACGATGTGAAGGATGCGCTGTTCCAGATTCTCGAACGCGGCCGACCGATCCGGGGCTTCCTCGGCGTGCAAATGCGGGATTTGGACCCGGCCGTGCGTTCGGCGCTGGGTTATGAGGGGAAAGAGGGGGCTGCGGTTCTCGGGATTTCACCCGGCTCGCCCGCCCAAGCCGCCGGGCTAAAACCGTGGGATGTTGTCCGTTCCCTCAACGGCCAAGTCATCCGCTCCGCCAACCAGTTGTTCACGCTGGTGCAAAAAACCCGCATTGCCGATGCGGTGACGCTGGGCGTGTGGCGAAAAGGCGAGTCGCTGGAACTCAAGGCCACCATCACCGAAAGCAGCGCGGCCGCTGCATCGGCCAAACTCCCTGAGGCCGCCCAAGGACGCACGCGTGATCCCGACGAAGTCTTGCAAACCCTCGGCATCGAAGTCCGCGACCTCGCCGTTGCCGAACGGATGCAGGGTTTCCGCGGCGTGGTGGTGACCGGCCTCACCGCAACCGGTCTTGCGGTTGGCCACATCCAGCCGGGTGATCTGATCCTCGCCGTGAACGCCTCGCGAATCGGCAGTGCCAGCGAGTTTTTCCTCCATCTGGCCGCCTCCGCCGCCGTGCAGGACACCAGCCTTCAAGTCATCCGCAATGGCAAAGCCCTGCGCATCACACTCCCCGCCCTGCCCGGCCGGGATTGACCGCGGGCTGGATGAAATTCACCGCCTTTTCCCAACGTTCTACTCCGGTCTTGCATGCATCGCTCCAAGCTGCCTCATTTTTTCCTCGGGCTTTCCGCCGTCCTGGCCGTCGCGGCGGTGGTGTTGCTGATCTTGCGTCCGGGGGTGAACCCGCAAACCCCTCCCGCACGCGTATCACCGCCGGAAATTACTCCGCCACCCCCGCAGATCGCCCGTCTCGATGAGCCCACCCCGCCAGAGGACCCGGAAACCGTGCTGAAAGACCTCGGCGTCGGCATTTCCGCCGCCGATCCCGCGGAGCTCGTCAATCAGATCGCCAAGGCGCTCGAAGCCGGTGACCTCAAGCAACTCAGCCGCTTGATCGGCAAAGATGCGCTGGACCCGCAGACCGCTGAGCGGCTCAAGGCCTTGTCCGGCTCCGGTCTGCGGCTGCGGCCCAATGGCGTCCGCGAAGTCGGCGAACTCGAACTCAACGCCCGCACCCGCTGGGCGCTCGAACTGGAAGGCCAGCAATCCGGGCGCGACCGCATTTTCCTCGATCTCAAGCGCGACGGCGAGAAGTGGTCGGTGGAAAAAGTCACCCTCCCGCCCGCCGCCGGAGAACCGATTCCCAAGGCGGTGCTGGCCGATTCGCTTGGTGTCGCGGACGCCTTCCTGCAGGCGGTGCTCAAGCAGGATTTTGAGTTTGCCCGCGCCTTCGTTGATTCGGCGACGGTTTCCGACGCCAAGATCGCCGGGCTCTGCATCCTGTTCGAAGAAGGCGGCTACCGGATGCGCAAGTCCAGGCCGCTGCGCTCGATGTTCCAGCGTCCGGATGCCGTCGGCTACCTCGCCAAGGTCGAAACCGAGGATGCCAAATCAACCGCCCAGTTCACTCTTGCCCTGAAACAACCGCCCGCTCCATCGAACTGGATCGTTTCCGAAATCAACCTCGACCAACTGCTCGCCGACTACGCCCGCCGCGTCGCCGGGGGCGATGTCTATTATTCTCCGCTGGTCAAAAACCCGGCGGGTGGTGACACGCTCGCGCTGTATTTTGAGTTCGATGTGGATGTGATGAATCCCCGCACCCGGCGGCAGCTTGAGATCGTCTCGCTGATCCTCATGGCCGATCCCGGCAAGAAGCTCACGCTCAGCGGCCATACCGATTCCTTGGGCACCGCGGACTACAACCAGAGCCTCTCGTCACGCCGGGCCGATGTCGTCCGTGACTTTCTCATCAAAGCGGGCGTGTCCGCGGCCCAGATTGATTCCCTGGCCAAAGGCCCCAGCCAGCCGCGGCGGCCGAACGTCACCGAAACCGGCGAGGACAACCCCGAAGGCCGCCGCGCCAACCGCCGCACCGAGATTTACCTCGATTTCTGACCGCCGGATGATTCTTCGGAAAAACCCGCGCGGCTGCATTTTGGTTCTAGCTTGGCAGGTATAAACCCTGCACCAGTTTCACCATGACTTTCCCGCTCCGCCTTCTCCAAATCGGTTGGATCCCCCTCGCGCTGGCCGCTTGTTCGCTCCAATCCCCGTCGTCCCGCGCGGACATGGAGTTGCCCGTCGCTTGGAAAAATGCCGCCGGCTTTCCCGTCGCCTCGCCCTCCAAGGATCTCGCTCGCTGGTGGAAACGCTTCGACGATCCGCTGCTCACCCGCGTGATTTCGGATGCGCTCAAATCCAATCCGGATATCCAATCCGCCACTGCCCGGATCAAGGAGGCCCGCGCCCGCCGCGATGCGCAACGCGCCTCGCTGTTTCCCTCGCTCGGTGGGTCCGCCGCCGCCAGCTCCCGCGCCACCGAGACCAACCAGGCGGGCACCGTCAAAACCAACTCCTACTCCGCCGGGCTCGATGCCTCATGGGAAGTGGATCTTTTCGGAAAACGCCGCAGCGCCGTGGAAGCCGCCTCCGCCAACCTCGGAGCCACCGAGGAAAACCTTCACTCGGTGCAAGCCGCGCTCGCGTCCGAGATCGCCGTTTCCTACACCTTCCTGCGCGCCTCGGAAGCCCGCCTCGTGGTGCTCCATCGCAGCGTGAAAAGCCGCCAACAGACCTCCCAACTCGCAAGCTGGCGCACCCAGGCCGGCGAGGCCGACGCCCTCGAATCCAGCCAGGCCCTCGGCAGCCTCGAACAAGCGCGCGCCGCCATCCCCGCGCTCGAACAAATCGCCGCCCAAACCCGCAACCAACTCGCCCTTCTATCAGGCCGCGCGCCCGGCAGCCTCGATGGCATGCTCTGCTCCTCCTCCAAGGGAATTCCCACTCCGGCCCGCGGCCTCGCCCTCGGAATTCCCGCCGACACCCTGCGCCAGCGTCCCGACGTGCGCGTCGCCGGCTATCAACTGCTCGCCGCCGCCGCCAGCACCCGCGCCGCCGATGCCGAGCGTTTCCCCTCGCTCAATCTCGCGGGATCGCTCGGTCTCGATTCGTTGGGCACGGGCAAGATCTTCAACCCACAAACCGCCAGCGCGGGCATCATCGCCGGCGTCACCAGCCCGATCTTCGATGCCGGACGCATCCGCTCGAACCTCGCCGCCCAAACCGCCCTCGAGGAACAAACCGTGCAAACCTACCGCGCCACGGTTCTCACCGGCCTGTCCGAAACCGAGGACGCGCTCATCGCCTGCCGCCGCACCGCCGAGCGCCTCGAAGCGCTGGAAAAAGCCACCGTCGCCGCCCGCGAGTCGGATTTGCTCGCCCGCCAGCGCTATCAGGCGGGCGAGATCGACTTCCTCATCGTGCTCGACGCCCAGCGCACGCTGCTCGGCCTGGAAGACAGCCTGCTGGCGGTCCAAACCGACCGCACCACCGCCTACATCCAGCTTTACAAGGCGCTCGGCGGCGGTTGGTCGCCGGCCTCGTGAAGTTTCCACTCATCCATTAGAAATCATGCCTTCGCCCGATCCATCGCAAGAACTCGCCGCCATCGTCCGCGGCGGAGCATCCCGCCCTTTGCGGAAAAGCCTGCTAACCCTTGTCCTGCTCGCCCTGTCCGCGGGTGGTTATTTTTTCTATCAATCGAAGGTCGCCCACGAAAACGGCGCGCCGGAATACCTCACCCAGCCCCTCAAGCGCGGTGACATCTCGCTGGTGATCACCGCCTCGGGAAACCTCGCCCCCACCAATCAGGTGATCATCGGCAGCGAGCTTTCCGGCACCGCCCAGGAAGTCTATGTGGACACCAACGATTCGGTGACCAAAGGCCAACCGCTGGCCAAACTCGACACCTCCAAACTCAACCAGCAGACCGAGCGCAGCCGCGCCACTCTGTTAGCGGCCAGCGCCAGAGTCAGCCAGGCTGAGGCCACCCTGCGGGAAAGCGAGGCCTCCTACGCCCGCCAGGAGGAACTCCACGAACTCAGCGGTGGCAAAACCCCGTCTCGCGCCACCATGGAAACCTCGCTGGCAACCGTCGCCCGCTCCACGGCCGACCTCGAGAGCGCCAAGGCCGCCGTCGCCGGAGCCGAGGCGGAAGTCCGATCTAACGAACGCGATCTCGAAAAAGCCGTCATCCGCTCGCCCGTCGATGGCGTCGTGCTCACCCGCTCCATCGAAGTCGGCCAAACCGTCGCCGCGTCCTTCACCGCCCCGTTGCTCTTCACCATCGCCGAGGACCTGAAAAAGATGGACCTCGTCGTTGCCGTCGCCGAGGCGGACATCGGCCGGGTCGCCGTCGGCCAGTCCGCCTCTTTCAGCGTGGATGCCTGGCCCGCCCGCACCTACACCGCCTCGGTGAAAAAGGTCTCGTTCGCCGCCGCCGGCACCGGCGCCGCGGCTAACGCTAACAACGCAAACCCCGCCGCCTCCAGCGGCGTCGTCACCTACAGCACCGAGCTGGAAGTGGCCAATGACGACCTCTCGCTGCGCCCCGGCATGACCGCCACGGTCGATATTTCCATCGTCTCGAAGAAGGACGTGCTGCTCGTCCCCAACGCCGCCCTGCGCTTCGATCCGGTGGCCGCCGCGGAAATCGGCAAAACCACCGAAACCAAGCGCACCCTCGTCCAGAGCCTCTCGCCCGGCGGCGGACGGCGCTGGGGCCGCGGCGGCACGCCGCCCCCGCAATCCGACCGTGAATCCACCGGTCCGCACTTCTGGACGCTCAATGACGGCAAGCCCGTCGAGATTTCCGTCAAGCTCGGCATCACCGACGGCCGTTTCACCGAGATCCTCGAAGACGAACCGGGCGATGAACGGGTCGCCATCATCAGCGTGAAACCTGCCGGCGCCTCATGATTTCCGAATCCCTCATCGAATTGCGCGGCCTCACCAAGACCTATGGCTCCGGTGACGCCGCCTTCCAGGCCCTCTGCGGCGTGGACCTCAACATCGCCAGCGGGGAATTCCTCGCCGTCATGGGGCCCAGCGGCTCCGGTAAGTCCACCCTGATGAATTTGTTAGGATGCCTCGACACTCCCACCTCGGGAAGTTATGTCTTCAAGGGCATCCCCGTGGAAACCCTCAACAAGGACCAGCGTTCCTTGATCCGCCGCCATGCGCTGGGTTTCATTTTCCAGGGTTTCAACCTGTTGGCACGCACCTCCACCCTCGAAAACGTCGAGCTCCCGCTGTTATACCGTGGCTATCCCCGCAAGCAGCGCCACCAGATGGCGCGCGAGGCCCTCGCCAGCGTCGGCATTCCGGAAAAGGAACGCAACACCCCCGCCGAACTCTCCGGCGGCCAGCAACAGCGCGTCGCCATCGCCCGGGCCATCGTCACCAATCCCAACACGCTCTTCGCCGATGAACCCACCGGCAACCTCGATTCCAAAACCACCGCGGAAATCATGAACCTGCTCTGCCGCCTCAACTCCGAACGCGGCATCACCATCATCATGGTCACCCACGAGGACGATGTTGCCAGCCATGCCAAACGCATCGTGCGCGTCAGGGACGGCCTGATCGAGAGCGATGTTATAATCTCATGTTCCTGAACGCATTCATCATCGCACTGCGTGAAATCCGGAGGAACCTCACCCGCGCCTTTCTAACGGTCGTCGGGATCGTGATCGGCGTCGCCGCCGTCGTTACGATGGTGACCCTCGGCCGCGGGGCGACCGAGGTGGTGAAGGCGCAGATTTCCAATTTGGGCAGCAACCTGCTGATTCTCCGCCCCGGCCTGGGATGGGGGCAGAAGGCACCGCTCTTCACCACGGCCGACGTGAAGGCGATCAGGGACCAGGTTCCCGGAATCCAAGCCATCGCGCCCTTCGCCAACGCCAATGCGCCTGCGGTTTCCCTTGAGAACGTCCGCAACACCGACATCCAGGGAACCACCCCCGAGTATTTCCCGGTGGCCAATTGGAAGCTCAGCCTCGGCCGGTTTTTCAACGACGCCGAGGTCCGCGAAGGCGCTTCCGTCTGCGTGATCGGTGAAACCATCCGCAAGGAACTCTTCGGCGCCGAGGTGGACCCCATCGGCATGAAAATCCGCTTGAAAAGCATGTCGCTGGAGGTGGTCGGCGTGACCGCCGTGAAAGGCCAGGGCGGCTTCGGCGATGATCTGGACGACAACATCATCACCCCGATCACCACCCTCCAACGCCGGCTAACGGGCAGGGCTTCCAAGGAGAACATCAACCAGATCATGATCTCCGGGCAGGACGGCTACCCCACCGTGAACATCGTGGCGGACGTCTCCTCCCTCATGCGCGAGCGCCGCAGCCTGACCAAAAACGAGGAGAACAACTTCTCGGTGTTCGACTCCCTCCAACTCGCCGAAACCATCAGCTCCAGCACTAGGGTGATGACATCTTTGTTAGGGGCGGTGGCCGGCGTCAGCCTGCTCGTCGGCGGCATCGGCATCATGAACATCATGCTCGTCTCGGTCACCGAGCGCACCCGGGAAATCGGCATCCGCCTCGCCATCGGAGCCCGCGCCCGCGAGGTGTTGCTCCAGTTTCTCGTCGAAGCCGTCACCCTCTCCTGCGTCGGCGGCGTCGCCGGCATCGGCGTGGCCTACGGCCTTTGCACCAGTCTGGCCAAAGTCGTCGGTGCGCCGTTCCTGTTCGATCCGAAAATCAACCTCATCGCCTTTGCCTTCTCCGCCGCCATCGGCATCCTCTTCGGCTTCATGCCCGCCCGCCGCGCCGCCAGCCTCGATCCCATCGACGCGCTCAGGCATGAATAGTTGAGAGTTGATGGTTGGAAGTTGATGGTTGATCGTCCAGAAAAGGAAGCCGCCGTATCCGACCTCAACCCTCAACCCGCCCGTGACTCCCATCACCATCGCCAGCCTCAAGCAACTCGCGGGAGAAGCCCCCGTCGTTGCCGCCGTCCACGCCCAGCTTCAGTCCCGCGCCAGCCGCAAGACCAAGGCGGACAAACCCTATCTGGAACTCGCCTTCGCCGACTCCACCGGGCATTTCTCCCTCAAAATCTGGTCGGACTCGCCCATCTATCCGCAGGCCGACGCCCTCCCCGAAGCCTCGGTCATCCGCCTCGAAGGGAAGTGGACGCAGAACCAATATGGCATCGACTCCCGCGAGCTCTCGTTCCATCAGCCCGACGACCGGGCGCTGGACGACTTCTACGCCGGTGATCGCGCCACCCGCGAAAAACAGGACCGCGACTTCGCAGAAATCCAGCGCCTCTGCGCCTCCATCGCCGACCCCCGCCTGCACGGTCTCTGCCAGCGGTTCCTAACCCAGTTCGGCGAGCGATTCCGCCGCACCGCCGCCGCCAAACGCAACCACCACGCCCGCCGCGGCGGTTTGGTCGAACATGTCTCGCAGATGATGCGCTGCGCCGCCGCGCTCGCGCCCGTCTATCCGGAACTCAACCGCGATCTGCTCCTTGCAGGCGTCCTGTTCCACGACTGCGGGAAGCTCTGGGAAAACACCTATCCGGAACACGGCTTCGCGCAAATCCTCAGCCTGCACGGCGAGATGATGGGTCACATCCCGCTCGGCATCGAGCTGGTCAACAAACTCTGGCGGGAGCTGATAGATTGTCCCGAGGCCACCGCCTGGGCCGATCTCAAACCCGCCGCCGAGGACACCCGCCTGCACCTGCTCCACTTGATCGGCAGCCACCACGGCGAGCACGCCTTCGGCTCGCCCGTGCTGCCGCGCACCCCCGAGGCATTTGCTCTCCACTACATCGACAACCTCGACGCCAAACTCGAAATGCTCCGCGACGCCTACACCCAGTCCCAGGAAATCGCGCCTAACATCTTCGAGCGGGTCTTCCCGCTGCCCACGAATCTGGTCCGCCCGCTGCCTGGTTACGTGCCGCCTCCAGCACCCCAAGACGAAGAAGCTTCCAAGGGGTCTGTCGTGCCTGCCGCTGACTGAGATCCCGGGCGCGACTGGTTCGCGATTCCGATGTCATCCATTGAAGGCTGGTCGCAGCCGGATGGCGCGGCAGGTTCGCTCGGATCTTTCACGGATTCCCTGTCCCGCGAGGTAAAAAATCCGGAATATCCTTGCCCACCCGCGGGTGAGTGGAGCAAAGTGCATGCCGTGATTTTCCACCGTCGTGAAATCATCAACCCATTTGAGAAAACCCCCACTGATGAAAACTCCAGCCGGATTCCGTCTTGCCCGCATCGGCTCGCTTGCCGCCCTCCTCGCCACTCACACCGCACACGCCACCCTCGAATGGGATGGCTCCGATACCGGTTCGTCCGGCGCACAAGGCGGCCTGGGAACTTGGGATATGAACTCCACCGCCAACTGGTGGGATGGCTTCGGTGACACCCTCTGGCCCGATAGCGGCACCGACAACGACGCCGTCTTCGGCGGCACCGCCGGCATCGTGACCGTCGCCAGCGTCACCGCCAACGACCTCACCTTCAGCACCAACGGCTACACCCTTTCCTCCAGCACCCTCACCCTCAACGGCACCACCCCGACGATCACCACGGACCCGGGCGTTGCAACCACGATCAGCTCCGCCATCGCCGGGGCGGACGGCCTCACCAAGGCAGGTGCCGGTTTCCTCAGACTCTCCACCTCGAACGGCTATGCCGGCGGCACGGTGATCGCTGGCGGCACGCTGGCCATTGCCAACGATAACCACCTGGGGGTCGTTCCCGTTTCGGCCGAAATCGACAATATCACCATCAACGACGGCGGGAAACTCCTGCTAGGTGACGGAAACGGGCAACCCGATCTGGGTGCGAACCGTGGCATCACCCTTGGCACCGGCATTCAGAGTTTCGTCAAGTGGAGCAGAAAAACCGCAACCATCCGCGGCATCATCACCGGTGAGGGCGGCCTGAATTTCGATGACAACACAGCCGCCGGACAAGACGGCGGCGGCGGCGGCCGCTATCAGGTCTATGGTGCGAACACCTACACCGGAGACACCAGAATCACATTTATCGGCATCAAGGACCCGGGAGTGTTCCTGAACCATCGGCTCGCCCTTCAGAACAGCACCCTCGACTACAACACCACCAATGCCACCAGCGGCACGGATCTCATCTGGTTCAGCGGCGGAGTCACCAACTACACCGATGGGTTCACCCTCGGCGGACTGAAAGGCAATAAGAACCTGAATCTTTCTCCTCAAAACAACTCGGCTAAGAACCTGAAAATCGGCAACAATGATCAGGACACCAGTTTTTCGGGCGTCGTCAGCAGCAGCGCCGACGCTCTCGCCGGTCTCACCAAAATCGGGGAAGGCACCCTCACTCTCACGAATGCAAACACCTATTCCGGCACGACCAAGGTCGATGCCGGCACGCTGAAGCTCAATCACAACAACGGCATCCAGAACAGCGCCTTCGACACCAGCGGCGCCGGCACGCTGGATATCATATCCCTAACGACCCCCACCATCGGCGGCCTTGTCGGGGGCACGACGCTGCCCCTCCATGCCGGCATCACCGCCTTGACACTCAATCCGAAATCCGGCCTGTTGGCCGCCTATTCCGGCGACCTGAGTCCGATCACGACGAACATGCCGCTCACCAAGTCCGGGGCGGGCACGCAGGTCCTCTCCGGTACCAACAGCTATGCCGGAGTGACAACAATCAATGCCGGCGCGCTGGTTTTCAGCACTACCTCCGCCCTCTACAACGGCGATTCCGGCAGTTGGACCGCGCCTAACATTATCGTGAACAACACGGGCGTTTTAGCGCTGGGAGTCGGCGGAGCAGGGGAATTCACCAACGCGGACATCACCAACATCATCATTCCGAATCTATCAAACGGCATCGCAAACAACGGCCTGAAAGCAGGCTCGGCCATCGGTTTTGACACCACCAATGCCGGCGGAACGTTCACCATCGCCGATGCCATCGCCAACTCCACCGGCACCGGAAGTGGCAGCGTGGGCTTGGCGAAATACGGCACCGGCACTTTGATTCTCACTGCGGTCCACACCTACACGGGTAACACCACCATTGCCGCGGGAATGCTGTTGATTGATACGGATGGACTGCTCGCAAGCGGCACCTATGCCGGCGCTATTGCCAACAACGGCACCTTCACTTTCAATGGCTCCGGCGCGCAAACCCTCTCGGGTGTGATATCCGGAGCCGGAGCTCTAACGAAATCCGGCTCCGGTGTCCTGACCCTT
The DNA here is from genome assembly GCA_945869465.1 of Prosthecobacter debontii. GTDB lineage: Bacteria > Verrucomicrobiota > Verrucomicrobiia > Verrucomicrobiales > Akkermansiaceae > Luteolibacter. The sequence continues at coordinate 19,045 of CAMBPB010000024.1, read as the reverse complement.
TCCAACACGAATACCTTTACCGGACAACTGTCTGTCGAAAACGGCACCCTTTCGGTTTCCTCAATCAACAATGCCAGCGCCAATGGTCCTCTCGGCAATAGCGCTCTCGCAGCGGCGCTTGGCATGACCGGCGGTATCACCGGCACCCTGCAATATTCCGGTGCCTCCGGCATAAGCACCAAGAAATTCACCCTCGCCGCGGGAGGAACGGGCGGTTTTCAAATCGATTCGTCCCTAACCACACTGACGCTGGGCGCAACCGGGGCGATCACCGGCACCGGCGGCCTCACCAAGACCGGCCCCGGCACATTGTCACTAACTGGAACCGGTAACAATTACAGTGGCGGCACCACGGTCTCCGAAGGCACGTTCAAACGCGCAAACGCCAATTCCAGCGATGATTCCGCCACCGTCACCATCGCCGACTCCGGTGCCGCACTCGAACTCAATTTCATCGGCACTGACACCGTGGACAAACTCTTCATCGGAAACACCCAAATGCCCGCCGGCGTTTACCAAGCGGTCGATAACCCCGGGACCGACGACGAAATCGCGCAAATCACCGGCACCGGCACGCTCACCGTCACCACCGGGACCAGCGGAAACGCCTACGACATCTGGGCCACCGCCAAGGGCCTCACCGGCCTGCCAGGCTCCGGCACGGACCCGGCATCGGGTGCCGATCCCGACAAGGACGGGCGCAGCAACCTCACGGAATTCGCGTTCAACGGCGACCCGCTCAGCGGCTCGGATAACGGCATGGTCTATGTCCTATCAGAAGACAGCGACTTCGATTCCCCCGACGCCCAGAAGGAACTCATCCTCACCGTCGCGGTCCGCGCGGGCACCCCGGCATTCACCGGATCGCCCTCGCCTACAGCCCCGCAGGACGGCATCACCTACACCATCGAAGGCAGTCTCACATTGGGCGGCTTCGCCACGGCGGTCCATGTGGTTCCGACCCCGGTCACCATCAACGGCATCATTCCGCTGCCCGCCGCCGGAACCGGCTATGTGTATCGCAGCTTCAGTCTCAGCGGCTCCAACGGTCTGCCTGGCAAGGGCTTCCTCCGCGCCAAGGTCACCCAGCCCTAACGAAACTCAGATGTTGTGCTCTTCGCCGGGCAGCGGGACGATGATCTGCGTGTCCGGCAGACGCCGGTGGATTTCAGCGCGGAACCATTCGACCGCGCCGTCGTCGCCGTGGACGAGGAAAGCTTTTTTGGGCCGGACTCTAACGATGTAGTCGGCGATGGCATCGCGGGTCGAGTGACCGCTGAAATCGAAGATCCGCATTTCGCAATTGAGCGGCACCGGCGGATGGGCGGGGTCGAGCAGCACCTTGTCGCCGGGCTTCGCCAGGCGGATTCTGCCGCCGGGGGTTTCGGGATCAGCATAACCGACGAAGAACAGGCCGTGGCGCTGGTTCTCCAGAATACCCTGCCGGGCAAAAATGTTAGAAACGGTGTTTTCCGACATCATGCCGCTGGACAGCGCATAGATGCAGCCCGAGCCGAAGGGGATCGGCCCCTTGCGTTTTTTCTCGCTGCCTACGATGTCCATGTCCTTGAGAAACCGGAAACCCGGCAGATGGCGGCGGGAAACCTCGCAGAACCGGTCATACACATGAGTCATCTTGGTGCTCAGTCCGCCGATGTAAACGGGGGTGTGCTTGGGAATGAGCCCTTCGGTTTTGAAGCGGTGCAACATCGCCAGGACTTCCTGGGTCTTGCCCATCGCGAACACCGGTATGAGCACGGAACCCTTGCGCGCGATCACGCGTTCGATGGCTTCGGCGAAGGCGTTTTCCTCGGTCGTGCGATCGTATCCCGGCGTTCGCGCCTGCTCGCCGCGGGTGGTTTCAACGATCAGCGCATCCACGGTGTCGTCGGGGAACAAGGCGCCTTTTTGAATCGTGCTGTGTTCGAAGTTTACGTCGCCGGTGTACATCACGCGCTTGCCTGCGGCATGGATCGTCACGCCCACCGAGCCTAACATGTGGCCGGCATCGTGAAAGGTGGCGCGCATGGTGCCCGCGCGGTCGAGATCGAAGGGACGCTCGATGCCGCGCGTCTCGAAAACCTCCACGATGCGGTCCAGCTCGCGGTGTTCGAAGAGCGGATACTCGGCGATGCCGTGTTCGATGCGTTTGGACTGCATCACGTTCACCGAGTTGTGAAGCATCGCCGACGCGAGTTCGCCGGTTTCTGGTGTGAGAAACACCTTGGCCTGCGGCTGATCGTGGAGAAACACCGGCAAGGTCCCCACGTGGTCGAGGTGGGAGTGAGTGATGACGATCGAATCGACGCTTCCCTCATCGAGAAACTCATAGTGGGGAACCGCCTCGGTGCCCTCATGTTTCGGGTGCATCCCGGCATCCAGCACGACTTTGGCGGTGCGGGTTTCGAGCAAATAGGAGTTGGCGCCGATTCCGGCGTGGCGACAGAGGCTTTTGAAAATCATGATGTTTGAAGCGGCCGGAGGGGAAGCGGCGGGGCGGAGCATGCGTGCGACCACGGCCTGTGTCAATCCGCCCGCAGAAAGTCGGGAAAGCCCGGAGCTCCGCTGTCAAACCGGCGGGGCGACGCATGATCCGCCCAGGCGGGTGAGGCGGCCAAGCGTGATTCAGAGATCGTAGATCCGCATCGCGTTTTCGTCGAGGATCGCCGCAGCCTCGGCGGGTGACAGGCGCGCGATGAAGCCGCGCACCATGTTCGTCCACGCCTGATAGGAATCGACGCGCAACAGGCTCACCGGCCAGTCGGTGCCGATCACCACTCGGTCCGCGCCGAAGATTTCCAGCGTTTCGTCGAAGTAGGCGCGGAGCGTGGGTTGGTCGATTTCCGGATCGACTGTTTCGGTGACCATGCCGGAAATTTTCACGCCGAGGATGTTTTCGCGTTTGGCGAGCTCGGTCATGCCGGCTTTCCAAGCCGGATCGATGTGGCCGTTGCGGATCACCGGTTTGGCGATGTGGTCAATGATGACGGCGAGGTCAGGCTGGCGGTCCACAAGCTGGATGGCCACCGGGAGCTGGCGTTGGAACAGCAACAAATCATACCGCAGATCGAGGTCCGGCAGGAGCGCGAGGCCGCGGTGGAAATCATCTCGCAGAAAATAGCTGTCGGGTTCGTCCTGCAACACGTGCCTGACTCCCTTGAGTTTCGGGTAAGCGGCGAGTCGCGCGAGCGCATCGCCGACAGCGGGATCGATTAGTGGCACCCAGCCGACGATGCCCTGGATCACTTCGGTGGTCTCGGCAAGACCGAGCAGCCAGTCCGACTCCTCCAGCATCTGGCGGGCTTGGACGACGACTGTGCCATCGACTCCGGCGGCAGTGGTGGCGGCTTCCAGCTCGGCGATCAGGTAGTCCCGGGCCAGCGCGGAACCTGGTGGAATCCAGGGATAAGCCTCGGCGGAGTATTTCCAGAGATGATGGTGGGTATCGATCATGGCGGCAAGGGGCGGCCGGACGGCTTGGTCGCACCGGGATACAAGGGGTTTAGAAAATCCCCCGGCAGGGCGCAATCCTGTTTCGCATGCAGGCTCAGGCCAGCCGGTCCCGGAAATCCTCGTAGCCGAACTCACGGATGACTTCCAGTGTTCCGTCCTCGTGCTGGAGCGCGATGGCAGGGTGTTTGACGCCGTTGAAGGTGGTGGTCTTGACCATGGTGTAATGCGCCATGTCGTCGAACACCAGGGTGTCGCCGACCTTCAATTCGCGGGGAAACGAGAAATCACCCGCCACGTCACCCGCCAGGCAGGTCGGTCCGCCGAGGCGATAGATGAAGGAATCCAGCGGCCCGCGAGTCGCGGATTTTGGATCGCCGGCTAGGTGATAGATTTCGTCTTTAACGCTGACGGCCGGGATCGAAACGTCTGGTTTCGGGCCACCGGTCCCCTGAGCCTCCACCAGGAACACGGCGGGTCGATACGGCATTTCCATCACGTCGGGCATGTGGGCGGTGGCCGAAACGCTGAGGATGGCGAGGCGGTGGCCGGCGGATTCGAACACGTCCATGACGGTGGCCCGCAGAACACCGGCATGAATGGCGATCGCCTCGCCGGGTTCCAGCCAGACATCGACCAGGTATTTCTGCTTCGTTTCGCGAACCAGCCGGATGAGTCGCTCGCGATTGTAGAACGGCTGGGTGATCCAGTGGCCGCCGCCCATGTTGAGATAGGTGAATTGCGGCGAACGCAGCAGATGGCCGAATTTTTCATCCACGGCGGCGAGTGTGGTTTCCAGATCGTCCGAGTTCTGTTCACACAGGGTGTGGAAGTGCAGACCTGATAGGCCGGCGAGGTCCGCTCCGGCGAGTTGTTCCGCGGTGATGCCGAGTCGGGAGCCCGCGACGCAGGGATCATAGATCGGCACCTGGCCGGTGGAACATTCTGGGTTGACCCGCAATCCGCAGTGGAGCGCGCCACTCTGAAACCGCGGATGGGACATCACCTGACTGCGGAAGCGAAACCACTGCGGGAGCGAGTTGAAATCCAAGTGGTGGGTGAATTCGCACAACGCGGTGACATCCGCCTCATCGTATGCCGGAGAATAGGTGACGATGTGTTTCTGAAAGTAGTCGCGGGCCAACAAGCCCTCCCACAAACCCGAGGCGCAACATCCGTCCAGATCGTCGCGCAGGTAGGGAAACGCCTTCCAACAGGAAAACCCCTTGAGAGCGAGAACGAGTCGGCAGCCGGCGGCCTCCTTCACCTCGCGGAGGATGGCGGTGTTGCGTTTCAGTGCGGCGATCGAGATGACGAACATGGTGCTTGGCCGGAACTGAGAAGCGAAACTCCCGATGAATCCAGCAGGTTCTTCCGAATGCCGAAAAAAGAAAGGGCCAGCCCCCGCGGCTCGTCGAACGAGATGCAAGGACTGGCCTAAGGATTGGAGGAGGCGCCTAACGGCGCGACGGATTATTACTTGGCGGCGGAACCAAGAGCCGCGATGCGGAAGCCGTAGTTCGGCCATTTGGCGCCGTACACATCGTAACGGGTGGAGGACTGCAAATAGGAGTCATTGTCGTTGATGTAGAACGAACCGCCGCGGAGACCGACTTTGTCACCGGAGGTGGTTTCGTTGTATTCCCACATGTTGCCGTTCTGATCGTAAGTTCCGTTAGGGCTCGGGGCGGAACTGAAGGAACCGGCATCTGATGGAGCATCGGAATTGAGGTTGCACTCGGGAGCGCTTCCACCCTTCAGTGCATAGGTCCAATAGCCGGCGCCGCCTGGCTTCCCGCCGTCAAAGTATGCGGCCTTGTACCACTCGTTTTCGGTGGGGATCACCCATTTCACGGTCTTGCCTTCGGCAAGCGCAGCGTGATTCGGAGGAGTCACTTGACCGTCCTTGATGGTGTAAGCACCGGTTTCTGTGTCACCTTTGCCCTGGCCGTTGGACAGCCAGTTGGCGAAGCGGGCACAGGACTGGAAATTCACATAGCTCACAGGCTTTTTGCCCATGCCGTCCTTGACGGTATAGGTGAAGCTGCCTTGGTCGCCACTGCGCATGATGCCGCCGTATTGTTCGGCCATCCGTCCGTCATAAAGCTCGTAAGGGTCGGTTTTCGCAACGCCATTGAGGAATTCGCAATACTCTTCGTTGGTGACTTCGAACTTGCCGATCTTGTATTCGTAGGCCACCGCGCCGTAGCCGGTGCCATCCGCCGTGTTGCCAGGGCTGCCAACGGCAACCGTTGCCGGAAGGGCCGCTTGGGACGCTGCTGAAAGGGCGAAGAAGAGCCCGAGGGTTTTCATTTTAGTTTTCATGATATTATTGGTGTGTGTTTGGAGTTTGATCCACTGCTGCGCATAGCTTGCTGCCATGAGCGGCTGCAAATCCATGATCGCCATCCATACGGGAATCGGTTTCGGATCTTTCTTTTTTTTTAGAAAAGCCGTGGGTCGCTGGCCGGCGCGCGGCGGAAATCCGCTTGCCAAGCGGGAATTGTAACGATATCCACTCGCCTCCAACCGCATCGCATGCGGAGTTCGTTTTGTTTTATGAAGTTGGCGAAGTTGCTCACTGCGGACCAAATCATCCTCGATATGAGGGCGGTGGCTCACTGGCCCGCGATCACCGAGTTGGTGGATCATCTCGTCGAAACCCGCAGGCTGCCGCAGGCGCAGCGTGAGGAAATCCTCTCGGCACTCAAGGCCCGCGAGGAGCAGGTGAGCACCGGCATCGGCTCCGGAGTGGCGATTCCCCATGCGTTTTCGGATGATATCGAGGATGTGGTGGCGGTCTTCGGGCGTTCCAGGGAGGGCATCGATTTCGAGGCCATCGACAATGCGCCGGTCCATCTGATCATTCTCTTCATCGTTCCGCGCAAGGACTATCACCTGCATCTGCGGACTCTGGCCGCGATCGCTAAAATGTTCACCAACGGTGAAGTCCGCCGCCAGCTGGTGAAGGCGGAAACCCGCGATGAAATCCTTGCCATTCTCGATTCCAGACCGTCTCGTGCCCCGGCACCCGAAGCCTGAACCCTCGGGATCGCCCCTCTTGCCATGACGCTTCTTCAGGACCTCGAATCCCGCCTCGCCACCGCACTCGCCACCGCACTCGCCCCCACCCTCGGCGAGCCCGCATCCGCCGCCGTCACCGCCGCCGCGGACCTGCGCTTCGGCGACTATCAGACAAACGCCGCGATGGTGCTCGCCAAGCAGCACAAGACCAATCCGCGCGCCCTGGCCCAGCGGATCATCGATCACCTTCACCTCGATGGGCTCGCAACCGCCGACATCGCCGGGCCGGGATTCATCAATTTCCATATCCTTCCGGCAGCCTACGCCTCCCGTGCTACCACCCTGATTGGCGATGAAAAACTCGGCGTCCCGGCCACAGGCGAGGGAAAAACCGTGGTGGTCGATTTCTCGGCGCCGAACGTGGCCAAGCCGATGCACGTCGGCCACATCCGCTCGACGATCATCGGCGATTCCCTGTGCCGCATCGCCCGTTTCCTCGGCTTCACGGTCATTGCCGACAATCACATCGGCGATTGGGGCACGCAGTTCGGCATGATCCTCCATGGCTGGAAAACCCTGCTGGACCCGGCTGCGCTCGAGGCCGACCCCATCCCCGAACTGCTCCGCATCTATCGTGACGTCAACTCCGCGACCAAAGCGGACCCCGCGGTGCTGGAGACCTGCAAGAACGAGCTCGTCAAACTCCAGGCCGGCGACCCGCAAAACCTAGCAATCTGGCGGCAGTGCATCGATGTTTCCAAACGAGGCCTGCGGAAAATCTACGACACGTTGGACGTGAAGTTCGATCACTGGCTGGGCGAAAGCCACTACAACGACCGCCTCGCCGGCCTCGTCGATGAGTTCCTAACCAAAGGCATCGCCCGCGAGAGCAACGGCGCGGTCTGCGTCTTCTCGGACGGCATCAAGAAACCCGCGGACGATCCCTTCATGGTCCACAAGGAGGAAGGCTGGACTGACAACCCCGCCATCATCCGCAAGGCCGACGGCGGATTTCTCTATGCCACCACCGACCTCGCCACTATCCAGTTCCGCATCGACGAGTGGAAGGCGGATCAGATCTGGTATGTCGTCGGCGTGCCGCAGCAACTCCATTTCCGCCAGCTCTTCGACGCCGCCGCGCGCTGGGGCAAAACCGGCAATTTCCAACACGTCGCCTTCGGCTCGATTCTCGGCGAGGACCGCAAGCTGATGAAGACCCGCTCCGGCGACAATGTGCAGCTGGCAGACGTGCTCACCGAAGCCGTCGAACGCGCCGCCAACATCATCGCTGCGAAAAACCCGGACCTGCAGGGCGAGGAAGCCGCGGAGATCGCCAGGATCGTCGGCATCGGCGCGGTGAAATTCGCCGAGCTCTCACAGAACCGGCTAACTGACTATGTGTTCGCCTGGGACCGCATGCTCGCGTTGCAAGGCGATACCGCGCCCTACCTGCAATATTCGACCGTCCGCATCCGCTCGATCTTCCGCAAGCTCGACGCCCCGTTTGACGCGAGCACCGCCATCATCACGCTCACTGAGCCGGAGGAGATCCACCTCGCCCGGCTGCACGCCCGCTTCGGCGAGTTGCTGCCGCTGATCGTCGAGGATTTCCGCCCCAACCTGCTGGCGAACTATCTGTTGGAGCTCGCCCGCGCATTCCATTCGTTCTTCGAAGCCTGCCCCGTCCTCAAGTCCGCCGCCGCCGTCCGCGCCAGCCGCCTCGCCCTCTGCGAACTCAGCGCACGCATCCTCACCACCGGCCTCGGCCTGCTAGGCATCAAGTGCCCGGAGCGGATGTGAGCCCGTGGCGGCATTTTTTGGGCGTTTTCGTCCGCATTCCATGCGCCGGACCGCGTGTCTCCCGACGCGCACGAGAAAGGATCGGCAAAGGAAAGAGGCGGACGCCGCGGTTTTTTGGCAGCCCTTTCGCCGGCGAGTCGGGAGACTCGCGGTCCTGACGGATCGGTCCTCAATGCAGGCCCGGGGACCGGACCGCGTGTCTCCCGCCGCGCACGAGAAAGGATCGGCAAAGGAAAGAGGCGGATGCCGCGGTTTTTTGGCAGCCCTTTCGCCGGCGAGTCGGGAGACTCGTGGTCCTGATTGATCGGTCCTCAATGTAGGCCCGGGGGGGGGCCGAGGATCTCGCGCATGATGACGGCGCGGCGGGTTTCCTCGGGGTTGCGCAACGTCTCGCGGATGCTGGTTTTTGCGGCAAGGATCGGCTTGGCGTGACTTTGGGCCGCGGCCACCCGGGTGCGGGTGGCGGCCGCGCCGCCGGTGGTGGTGGTCTTGGTTTCCCGGATCTGCCGCAGGCGTTCCTGTAAGTCGTGCTGGCGCTTGAGCTGGGCCGCGTTCTCGCGGTCATCCATCACTTGCCGCACCAGCGGCGGCGGGATCTGACTATCCAACGGTGGCGCGACCGATGGCATCGGTTGCTGCCAATTTTCGGCGGGACCGAAGTCATACTCCTGATCCAGCATTTCCCACGGGGGCAGGTTTTGCTCGCGTTCCGCCGCCTTCGCATCGAGGCGCTGCTTCAGCCACGAGGCAAACACCACGGCGATGACGACGACGACTTGGAGATGCTCAATAATCCAGTCCATGAGATCGATAGTGGATAGTGGATAGTGGATGGGGGTCACTGGTCGGTCTTGGCGATGTTGCCGCGCATCTGGGTGTCGGATTTGATGTTTTCCATCTTGTAGTAATCCATCACGCCGAGGCGGCCACTGCGGAAAGCTTCGGCGATGGCCAGCGGCACCTGGGCTTCAGCCTCGACGACCTTGGCCTTCATTTCCGCGACGCGGGCGATCATTTCCTGTTCGAGCGCGACGGCGGCGGCGCGGCGGATTTCCGCCTGGGCCTGGGCCATGTTCTTGTTCGCCTCGGCCTGCGCTTCCTGGAGCTTGGCACCGACGTTTTCGCCGACATCGACGTCGGCGATATCGATCGAGAGGATTTCGAAGGCGGTGCCGACATCCAGGCCGCGGTGGAGCACGACTTTCGAGATGCTGTCGGGCGATTCGAGCACGGTCTTGTAACTTTCCGCCGAGCCGATGGTGGTGACGATGCCTTCGCCGACGCGGGCGATGATGGTTTCCTCCTTCGCGCCGCCGACGAAGCGGTCGAGGTTGGTGCGCACGGTGACGCGGGCGCGGACTTTGACCTGGATGCCGTCCTTGGCGACGCCGTCGATGGTGGTGCGGCCGGAGGCGGGATTCGGGCAATCGATGACTTTGGGATCGACCGAGGTCCTAACTGCCTCGACCACGCTTTTGCCGGAGCCCTTGGTGGCGAGGTCGATGGCGCAGGCGCGGTTCCAATCCAGCGTGATGCCGGCTTTCTGCGCGGCGATAAGCGCCTGGATGGTGGGGATCACGTTGCCGCCGGCGAGGAAATGCGCCTCGATGTCATTGATGGGGATTTCAATGCCGGCTTTTTTGGCGGTGATCCTGGCATCGACGACCATGCCATAGGGCACCTGGCGGAGACGCATGGCGATGAGGTCGGTGAAGGCCACGTAGGCACCGGCGAGCCAGGCGCGGAGCCACACGCTGAAGAAGGAGAGGATGATGCCGAACAGCAGCAATCCGAGGATGGCGACGACGATGAGAATGACTGTCGGTAGGTTGACGATGGTGGATAGATAGGACATGGCGGTTTCAGTGGTGTTTGGTTTCAGAGACGATCAGGCGGAAATTGTCGGCGCCTATCACTTCGAGCGCGGCACCTGCGGGTGCCTGGCCGGACTGACAGAAGGCTTCGTAGCGTATCCCATCGATGCGGATATAACCGCTCGGCGAGAGCATGGTGAGGGCCTCGGCGGATTTGCCGATGAGCTCGCGGGCCTCCGCGCCGAACGCGGCGCTGACACCGGAAATCTCGTTCGTGAGAAAGGCGCGCCGCCCCAGCTTGGTTTTTGGCAGCACGCGGAATTCGACGTAGAACGCGAGCACGGCCAGGGAGAGAGCCACCACCACGGCGATGATGCCACCGCCGGTGCCGAATTCGATGAACGCCATCACGCAGCCGCCGAACATCATCAGTCCGCCAATGGTGCCGAGGATGCCGCCGGGCACGATGACCTCCACGGCGATCAGGACGATTCCGAGAGCGAATAACAGAATGATCAGGGTCATGACCGCACCTCCACGATGAGACCGAATTCCGAAACACCGGTGACCGTCACCGGCGTGCCTGCGTCGGCGAAACCCATGGCGAGTTTCGCTTCGTAGCGCCTGCCGGAAATCTCGACCTGCCCGCTGGGGAAAAGCGCGGTGGCCGCGATGCCGGCGTGGCCGATCAGGGCGGTGCCTCTGAGTGAGTCGGCAGCCCTGGCGTTCAGCGCGCGGATCGCTCCGGGTTCGCCAGCCACGGCGGACTCCAGCACCATCCGGCCCCACGGCCCACCTGTCGGGAGAAACCTCAGCAGTGCAAGGAACAGCGCCACGGCGATCACCACTCCCGCCATCACATTGGCCAGCGGCCGCAGCAACGCGTCACCTGACAACGAAACCGGTTCGCCAGGCCACAGATCCAGCATCGCCCAGACCAGGGAGCCTAGCATGAGGGCGGTGCCGGTAAGCGCCGGAATCATCACGCCGGGGAAAAAGACCACCTCGGCGGCCACCAGAACCACGCCTAGCAGAAACACCAGCAGCGGCTCGTAGCCGGAAAGCCCCGCCACGGAGTGGCCGAAAAACACCGAACCCAACAACAGGATCCCCGCGATGCCGAACACGCCGAAACCGGGCGTCTTGAATTCGATGAACAAACAGAGCATGCCACCCGCCATCAGGAGCGGACTCAGGCTGGTGAGGTATTGCGCGAGGCGCTCGGACCAAGTGACTTCCAGGCGCTCCATCGTGTGGTTTCCAACGCCGTGAAGTTGGTCGAGCAACCCATCCAGATTCTCCGCGATGCCCGATCCTAACAGCGGGAGCGGCGGGTCGCCATAAAGTTTGACGGCTTCCTGGGCGGTGAGCGAGAGCAGTTCGCCTTTCGGTTTGACGACTTGATCGCCGATCTTGAGTTCGAAGTCCTTGTCGATCATCGCTGAGATGACTTCGCCGCGGTAGCCCTTGCCTTCCGAAACCGAGCGGACCTTGGCGCGGAGGTAGCTGACGATTTTCTGGCGCATGGTTTCATCGATTTCGCCGCCGGTGGCGAGTACGGGGGCCGCGGCGCCAATCACGCCGCCGGGAGCGAAGTAGATGTCATCGGTGCCGGCGGAAATGAGCGCCCCTGCGGAAATCGCCTCGCGGTTGATGTAGGTGACGGTTTTGCCGGGAAATTTCTCCAGCATCTTGAGCATCTCGAAAGTGACGTCGAGTGCTCCGCCGGGGGTTTCCATGTCGAGCACGATCGTGTCCACATTGTCCACATTGTGCTCGATGGCTTGTTTCAGCCCGCGGCGCAGGATGTAGAGTTCCGGCTGGGCGATCTGCGCGCGGATCGGGATGACCACCACTTTCGCGTGGGTGGATTTTCCCGCGACCGGCTCCGCGGCACCCGCGAGCCCGGCTGGCAGAAGTGCCAGTGCCGCCGCGAATATGCCGAATAGAACTTGTTTCACGCTTGGCAATATGGCGTCGCGCCACGCCGCCTGCAAGCTTGCAGGTGATGGAAGATCCGCGCGGTTTTCCAAGTGGTCTCCGGATTATTTCTGGTGTTGCCCGAACATCCAGCGGATCAATTCGGGATCGTTGTAACTTTGAGTCCATGAATCGTGGTTCACTCCCGGATAGAAGGTGGATTTGGGCTTGCCGCCGGCTGTTTCGAGTGCGGCGATCATTTCCCGCGTCGCGGTCACCGGAACCGCCCGATCGACCTCGCCGTGGAACGACCAGATTGGCACGTCTTTGAATTTTGAAACCCTTGCCGGATCTCCGCCGCCACAAATCGGAACCGCCGCGGCGATCCGCTCCGGCGCGCGGCCCAGCAGGTCCCACGTGGCGTAACCGCCCATCGAAAGACCCGTCACATAGAAGCGCTTCGGATCAATGGGTTGGTTTTTCATCATTTCGCTGACCAGGGCGAGCACCGCTTCCAGCAAGGGATTGGGTTTGTCGGCGGCGTTGAGGCGCATGGTCTCACGGTCAATCGGCGCCCACCAGCGGTCGGCCGGACACTGCGGGGCGATCAGGAAACAGGGATCGCCGAGTTTTTTCGCGCCTTCGAGGATCGGGGTGACGCCATGTCGGGTCTGCGCGGCGTTGTCGGTGCCGCGTTCGCCCGCGCCATGGAGGAACAGCACCAACGGATAGGATGTTCCCGCTGCGAGGGATTCCGGAGCACTCCAGCGGTATTTCACCACGGTCCCGTCCGGAGCCTTCCACTCGCGGGCCTCCGGTTCGGCGGCCAAACCGGCGCAAGCGCCCAACAACGATGCCATCAGAATTTCACGCATGGGAGGAAACTTAGCGCCCTGCGGTCCGATGGAAAGAACGAAGCTCGGGCGGTTTTCCGGATTGAAATCGGACGGGTTCTCCGGATGCTGGAGGCATGATCCATTTGGCTGCCAACGCGCGCACGGCGATGTTGCCGTGGTTGCGCGATGCAACCGGGTGATTTCATCCGATGAAGCGGCGGATGGGCATTTTCTCCACATGGCATTCGAGCTTCAAACGCTTTACAGCATGGGGTGACGAGCTTTTGAATGTTCCTTGCCGCCGATGTCTGCGGCACCACCTGCGAAGAAAACCATGTCCCTGACCCTCAAGCCAAAGTCCGAATGCGCCTTCGACCAGATCTCGCTCGGCGAAGTCATGCTCCGCCTCGATCCCGGTGAAGGCCGGATCCGCACCGCCCGCCACTTCGCCGTCTGGGAAGGCGGCGGCGAATACAACACCTCCCGCGGCTTGCGGAAATGTTTTGGTTACAAGACCGCCGTGGTCACCGCGTTTGTCGATAACGAGGTGGGCCATCTGGTGGAGGACTTCATCATGCAGGGCGGTGTCGCCACCGACTTCATCCAGTGGCGCGCCGATGACGGCATCGGCCGGACGGTTCGAAACGGCCTGAATTTCACCGAGCGCGGCTTCGGCGTGCGGGGTGCGGTTGGAAACCCGGATCGCGGCAACACCGCCGCCTCGCAACTCAAGCCGGGCGACGTCGATTGGGACCACATTTTTGGCACACTCGGCGCGCGCTGGTTCCACACCGGCGGCATCTTCGCCGCCCTATCGGAAACCACCGCCGCTCTCACCGTGGAGGCCGTCAAGGCCGCCAACCGCCACGGCACCATCGTTTCCTACGATCTCAACTATCGCCCGTCGCTGTGGAAAACCATCGGCGGCCTCGCCAAGGCGCAGGCGGTGAACCGCGAGATCGCCAAGTATGTCGATGTGATGATCGGCAACGAGGAGGACTTCACCGCCTCGCTCGGTTTCGAAGTGGAGGGTGTGGACCACAACCTTTCGGAGATCGAGACGGATGCCTTCAAGCGCATGATCGAAACCGCCGTTAGGGATTTCCCGAACTTCAAGGTGGCGGCCACCACCTTGCGCCGCGTGATCACCGCCACCAAAAACGATTGGTCCGCGATCCTCTGGCACGACGGCGCGTTCCACGAATCCCGCAAATACCCCGAGCTCGAAATCCTCGACCGCGTCGGCGGCGGCGACTCATTCGCCTCGGGCGTGCAGTTTGGTTTCATGGAATTCAACGACGCGCAAAAAGCCGTCGAATACGGGGCCGCCCACGGCGCGCTGGCCTCGACCACTCCGGGCGACACCTCGATGGCCACCCGCCAGGAAGTCGCAAAACAAATCGGTGGGGGCGGCGCGCGGGTGGTCCGGTGATCGCTGCCGACGAAGCGGAATGAATCGAGTTGAATTTTCCGCATCCGGCCTTTCGATGGGAGCGCCAGCCCGCTCATGAACGCTCCGGATTTCAGAATCAAACTCCGTGAGGTGCCCCACCAACCCGGGGTTTACCTGATGAAGGACCGTCTGGGTTCGATCATCTATGTGGGCAAGGCGCGCGATTTAAAAAAGCGCATGTCGTCCTATTTCATGGCCTCGCAGAAAATGCGGGCCAGCGTCAAGACCCGGGCGCTGATTGATTCGATCCACGACTTCGAATTCCACACGGTGCGCAACGAGGAGGAGTCGTTGCTGCTAGAAGGCAAGCTCATCAAGGACTACCGGCCGCGCTACAACGTCGCGTTTCGCGATGACAAGCGGTTCCTGCTAGTGCGAATCCGGCTGGCGGATCCATGGCCGCGTTTCACCACCACGCGGATGAAAAAGGAGGATGGCGCGCGGTATTTCGGACCATTCCCCCACTCCGGCGCGCTGCACCACACGCTCGAATGGTTGAACCGCGGCTTCGGCCTGCGGGTGTGCCGCCCGGTCCATCCCGGGGCAGCCGATTACCTCCATTGCAATGCCGACATCATCCGGAATTGCGCGGCCCCCTGCATCCTCCGCATCACTCGCGAGGCCTACTTCGAGCGCCTCGAGGAAGCCTGCCGGATCCTCGAGGGCAAAGGGAAACGCGAGGTGCTCGACGGTTTGCGCAAGGAGATGCAAACGGCCGCGGAAGCGCTCGACTTCGAAAAAGCCGCCACGTTGCGCGACGTTCTGCAGAACCTCGAGAAAACCCTGACCCCAACCCGCCAGTTCAGCCGCGGCCGCGGTCTGCCCAGCACCGTCAAACCCACCGAGGACCTCGCCGAGCTCGGTGAGGAACTGCATCTGGCAGGACCGCCGCGGGTGATGGAGTGCTTCGATATTTCCAACGTCTCCTCCAACCACATCGTCGCCTCGATGGTGCGCTTCACCGATGGCCGGCCGGACAACCAGAACTACCGGCGCTACCGCATCCGCACGGTGGAAGGCCAGGATGACTTCGCCTCGATGGCCGAGGTCATCCGCCGCCGGTATTCGCGGATTCTGTTGGAAAACGCCGCGGCCAATCCGGATGCCGGGATTTCCCAGGAAGACCCGCTCGAAGTCCAACGCCGCCTCGCCCGCGAAGGCCGCGCGAAAATCGTGCTGCCGGATCTGGTCATCGTCGATGGTGGCAAGGGCCAGCTCGGCATGGCGGTTAGAGAACTCCGCGCCCTAGGCCTCCACGATCTGCCGATCATCGGCCTCGCCAAACAGCGCGAGGAAATCTTCGTCCCCGGCCGCCGCGAGCCGATCCTCATCCCCCATGATCGCGGCGCGCTCAAGATCCTCCAGCGCATCCGCGACGAGGCCCACCGCTTCGCCAATGATTACAATTCCCTGCTCTACCGCCGCCGGATGCGCGAGAGCCTGCTGGATGAATGCCCCGGCGTCTCGCCTAACAAAAAGCGCCTGCTGCTGGCAAAATTCGGCAGTGTCACGCGCATCAAGGCGGCGAGTGCCGAGGCCATCGCTACGATGCCGGGAATCTCGCTGAAGGCTGCGCAAACGATGTTGGATTTCCTGAAGCGCGACGGATGATCCCCGGTTACCGGCCCGGGCTATTGTGAAGGCCTTCCTGCACTGCGGGTGGCAGCGGGTTGACCTGGATCCATGCTGTGGCAGCGGCGGCGTCCCGCTCCAGCCACGTGCTGATGGTGCGGTTATACATCCGGTCGCGTTGTTCCACGTCAGTGATCCGGGCGATCTGATTGACCGCGACGGACGGGTCGGTGCCGAACGAGTGCCAGATGAAATTGCGCAGCACTTGGTCGTTCACGTCGTTGGGGAAACGATCCATCATGGACAGCGCGGCCTTGGGATCGGTGCCCGCGACGCTGCTGACCACCCCGCGCAACGCGTTGCTGCGGTTTTCGCCGCTGGGCAGCGCGGCGAGGGAGCTCAACGCCGCCTGTTGGTCCTGCATCGCCCAAGCGCTGTAGACATTGTCCATGCTGCGTTGGGTGGCCTCGCTGGGGTTGGCAATCAGCCAAGCTGCGGTTCCGGCCGGATCCGTGGCCGCGAGTTTGTCGGCCGCCCGCATCATGGCGCCGTTGCGGAGGGAGTCGTCCGTGATTGCCGCGATCCAGGCACGTGTGGCGTCCGCCCCTTGTGTCAGCAGGTGAGGCAGCATGGCGTCCAGAGCCTCGCCTCGCTCCACGCTCTTGGGCATGGCGGTGAGAAGCTGGGTGGCGCGCGCGGGATCGGTGCTGGCGATGGCGCGGATGATTCCCGCGAGGTAGGGATTGGCGTCGTCCCCTTCGTGATGGGTTTCGGCCCAGCGAATGGCGGCTTCCGGGTCGGTGGATGCCCAGGTGGTCAGAATCGTATTGGTGGCAAACCCGCTGGTGGTGTTGGCCGTGGCATATAAGAGCGCGGCGAGCGGATCGGCCTTCGCCCAGGCGGCAAGCAGCATGCCATATTCTCCGAAACGGCTTTCGGTGATTCCCAGACTGCGGAAATGGGCAACCGCCGCCTCGAAATCGCCGGGGCCGAGCTGATCGATGTAGGCCAGCAGGGCGCGGCTGCGATCGAGTGGATTTTCGCCGCGGACGATCGATTCCAAGCGCGCCAGGCGCTCAGTGGAGGATCCGGTCGAGTTGCGCGCCGCACGCTCCGGACGCTCCGGACGCTGGGATTTCCTGCCGGACTCGCCGGAGCTGTCCCTGATGTCCTGGAGCGCTGAGCGGGATGATTGCGACCCGGAAGAACCGTCCGCATGGGTGGCGGACGACTTCGAGGAGGTAATGCGACCCGCCATAAAACCGCCGACTCCGATCAGGACAAGCGCGGCCAAGAGGGTGAGTGAACGGGTCTTCATAAGGAACGATCAATGAGCTGCGGAGAAACAAGCATACCGGTGAAAATCGTCGCAGTCATGCGGATTTGTCGGAAAAACCGCGGCCTGATGTTGGCGGGTCCGCGCTTGGATCCTTGGCCGCAGGCCGCTTGACGGGGGTGAGTTGGGAACCCTCACAGTCCGGACGGGTGCCGCATCACGTGGCCCACGCTTTGGCGGGTTTCGGGTTTCCACTGTGGACCGGATCGCCCGCCGGGGCCGCCGGTGTCCAGTCTCAGGCCGGCGATCGTCACGAAGACATGACCGTTCCGGAGATAGAGCGTGATCCATTTCCCCTCGCCTTTTTTGCCATACTTGAAATACAACTGCGAAGGAATGCTGCCTTGCATCAGGCCGGCCTCGCGCAGGACATAGGAAACCGTGCCGGAACAATCGTAGCCGGAATCTTCCAGGCGGGCATGACCGCCGCCCAACTTGTAGGGCTTGCCTTGCAGGCGGTTCCCGGCGGCGATCGCCCGTTTTACGGCGGCCGGCGCGTTTCTCGGCGCATAGGCGATGCCGTCTTTCAACAGCGCGGTGCGGCCGCTTTCGAAATGATAGCTAACGGGCCGTTTGGCCTTTACCTGATTCGAACAGGACACCAGTCCACCCGCCAAGGAAAACACGGCGATGGGAATGCAAAGCACGTGTTTCATGGCCGGAAACTACCTGGCTGATTAAGCAATGTAAATTATTTAGAAATGCTATGCTCCAGAAAATCGATGGCTTTGGCCAAGGCGCGCGACCGATGACTGAGGGTGTTTTTCACCGACTCGCCCAATTCGGCGAAGGTTTGCGCGAAGCCGTCCGGGATAAAAAGCGGGTCGTATCCGAAACCTTGGGCACCCCGCGAATTGGCGATGATCCGGCCTTCCACGCTGCCGCTGAAGTTTGCCTGCGCCAAGCCTTCCCGCGCCAACACCAGGGTGCAGCGGAAACGGGCGCGGCGCTCGGTTTGCCCCTCCATTTCAGCGAGCAGCCGTTCATTGTTGCGCGAGTGATTGCCTTCCTCGCCGCCGAAACTCGACGACCAGACACCGGGTGCGCCGCCGAGGGCGTCCACTTCGAGCCCGGAATCATCGGAAAGCACCCAGCCGCCGAGCACCCGGCTGATGCCCTCCGCCTTGAGCCTGGCGTTTTCCAAGAAGGTCGTGCCGGTTTCCTCGATCTCCGGGCATTCGGGAAACGAGGTCACATCGAGCACCTCGAAGCGGTCCCCGAGCATGGCGCGGATTTCCGCCGTCTTGTGGGCGTTGCGGGTGGCGAGAATCAAGCGCGGCGGTGGCGGCATGGCACTGGCTAGCTGGATTCCCCGCCTCAGGCCAAGTTTTTTGAACAATCCGAATGCCGGAGACGCTTCAATTCGTGATGAAAGCAATTACTTGGCTTGCCTTGTTCACCGCGGGGGTCGCCGCCCTCAGCGCCTCCGCCTTCGCCGCCGTCCCCGAAGGTTGGTCCACCGATCTCAACAAGGCCTTCGCAAAAGCCAAGGCCGAGAACAAATCGGTGCTCGTCGAGTTCACCGGCTCGGACTGGTGCCCGCCTTGCATCGCCATGCGCAAGGAGGTCTTTTCTAAAAAGGAATTCGTCGCTGCCGCGTCGAAAAAATTCATTCTCGTCGAGCTCGATTTTCCCAAGGGCGACAAGGAACTGGCGGAGAAAAACCAGCCGCTGGCCGAGCAATACAAAATCGAAGGTTTTCCGACGGTGATTCTTTTCAACCCCGAGGGGAAGGAATTCACCCGCTTTTTCGCCTCCAAATTCCCGAAAATCGAGGATTTCCTCAAACATCTGGATGAGGTCCTTGCGCGCAAGGACCTCGATTGATTTCCCGGCATAC
>CAMBPB010000023.1 GCA_945869465.1 Prosthecobacter debontii | reverse complement strand
TTCCGATGTTAGGAAATCCCATCTTCTTCGGCGGCATCAATGTGTTCCTCCAACACAAAATCCCCTTCCTCCGCCACATCCCCCGCTGGTTCCACAAGCTCCTCAACAACCCCTCCCTGCTCCGCTCCGCCGCCCGCCGCAGCCACATGACTTCCGCCCGCGGTCATGGTGAAATGGCCCTCGCCATGCTCCGCATCGAGAACAGCCACTTCGACAAGGAACTCGACCAACTCATCAACTGGCTCGCCAGCGAAAAACCCGACCTCCTCTGTCTGGGCACCGCCCTGCAAGCCGGTATGATCCGCGACCTGAAACGCCGACTCGGCGTGAAAATCATCTGCTGTTTCCAAGGCGAAGACAGTTTCATCGACGGCCTGCCCGAGCCCTTCAAATCCCAGTGCTGGTCCGAACTCCGCGCCCGCCTTGCCGACGCCGATCTGCTAGTCGCTCCCAGCCAGTTCTATGCCGACCTCATGCGCCACCGCCTCGACGACCCGAATCTGCGCATCGAGGTGATGCCTAACGGAATTGATCTCGATGGCTACCGCGTCGCCACACCTTCCTCGCCCCCGGTCATCGGCTACCTCGCCCGCATGATCCGGGAAAAGGGCCTTCCTCACCTCGTCCAGGCTTTCATCCACCTCCGCACCCGACTGCACCATCCCGACGCCCGCCTCCACATCGCCGGCGCCGCCACCCCCGGCGATCACAAACTCATCGCCGGACTCAAACAACAAATCGAAGCCGCCGGACTAACCGATCAAATCACGTGGTCGCCTAACATTTCACGCGGTGAAAAAGCCGATATGCTCGCCTCGCTCACCCTCTTTTCCGTCCCGGCCACCTACCCCGAAGCCTTCGGCCTCTATCTTGTCGAGGCCCTCGCCAGCGGAGTTCCCGTCGTGCAGCCAAACGCCTCCTCCTTCCCCGAAATCATCGCCACCAGCGACGCTGGCATCCTCGTCCCCCCCGACGATCCCATCGCCCTCGCCACCGCCTGGCACGACCTGCTCCAGCGCCCAACCGATCTCCAAACCTTCCGCCACAACGGCCGCCAAGCCGCCCAACAATCCTACAGCGTCCAGGCCATGCGCGACCGCTTCCTCGCCCTCGCCGAATCCACGCTGACCGCGCCGCGCCGCAGCACCGCGCCCTAGAAAACCATGGCCGCACCAGCCCCCGAGTTTCCACTCTACTGCCACAGTGGATTAATCGATGACTGGAAGTGCCGCCAATGACGGTGGGCGCTTGTCGGACGAGGATTTGCTGAAGGGCATCAGATGAGAACCATCCAGAAAAGGCATCTGCAAAATCGTGCACTGCCATTTTGCAAACAACGTGGGAATCGACAGCGCGGCATTTCGCGCTAAACTGTGCCCCGAATGACCCTGCGCGATCTCGGCTGGAATCAGGATTTCGAAACCGCCTTCGTGCCCTATCGCGCCAAAGGCTGGGTCCCCGCACGCCTGATCCGCGAGTCGCCGATCAATTTCGGCGCCTTCCTCGGCGATGGCGACGAAATCGACGTCATCCTATGTGGCCGCCTTTGGCACGAGGCGGTTTGTGATGCGGACCTGCCGGCCGTTGGAGATTGGGTGGCACTCGAACTCGGAAATGAAAACCAGGACCATGTGATCCGCGCCGCCTTGCCCCGCAAGTCCTGCTTTTCGCGGAAAATGCCCGGCAACAGCTCGCAGGCCCAGGTGATCGGCGCGAATATCGACTTCGTCGCGGTGGTCACCGATGCCGGAGCGGATTTCAATGTCCGCCGGATGGAGCGCTACTTCATGCTCATCGAGCGCAGCGGCGCGAAAGCCGTTGTTTTGGTGAACAAATCCGACCTCTATCCGACCGAACAAAACCAGCAGGCCGCCGCGCAAATAGCCGCGTTGTGGGATGGCGCCAATGTTCACGTCACTAGCGCGCTCAAGGGCGAGGGGCTGAAAACACTCAAGAAGTATCTCAAAAAAGGCGTCACCATGTGCATCGTCGGCTCCAGCGGAGTCGGCAAGTCCACGCTCGTCAACCAGCTCTACGGCGAGGAATGGCAATGGACTAGCGAGGTGAACGAAACCACCGGCAAGGGCCGCCACACCACCACTTCGCGCGAACTCGTTCCACTGCACGCCGGCGGAATGCTCATCGACAATCCCGGCATGCGGGAAATCCAGATGTGGACCGATGAAACCACGCTTCGCGAAAGTTTTTCCGACATTGATGCGATCACGGCGCATTGCCGCTACTCGGATTGCAGCCACCGCAGCGATGCGGGTTGCGCGATCCGCGCCGCCGTCGAGAGCGGCGAAATGGATGCCGGCCGCCATGAAAGTTTTCTCAATCTCGAAAGCGAAATCGCCGCCCTCAAAAAACGCGCGGAAAAACGCCAGATGGCCATCGAGCGCTGGGCCAAACGCTCGCACCGCGTCAAAGCCCGCAATCTCAATGACCGCATCCAGCTCGAACGCGACGAACGCGGCGACGTTTGAGTCTTCCCGCTTGATGCCCCGGCGATTGCGGGCAAATCTCCCGTCATGAAACACTGGATTGCGACGGGTTCCATCTGCATCGGCGGTATCGCCATGGCTCGCGCGGAAGAGCCTGTGAACGCGAAACCCGCGGCGGCGGCGGCGGCCTGGCTAACAGCCAACCCCGCCGCGCAAGTCCTTGACGTGCGCACCAAGGAAGAGTTCGCCGGCGGATATCTTGCCACGGCCAAGCGCATCCCTTGCGCTGCCCGCGCCGCAAAGCTGGCCGAACTCGGCTTCAAGGAAATTCGCAACCTCGAGGGCGGCATGCTCGAATGGAAAAAGGCTGGGCAACCGACCATCAAGCCCGAGTCAACGCCCCGCCCATGAATCCTTCCCAATCGAAAGCCGGAATTCTCCGGTATGTTTTAATCTCGTGTTGCGTGGCGCTTGGTCTCCCCCTCCCCGCCCATGGCCAGATCGGCAGCTTGAAAAAAGCGGTGGAAGCCCAGCAACCGCCCAAAGCCGAGGCCCCCGAACAGCCGGTTGAAATTCGCGCGAGACTCGAAAAATGGCATCAGGATGCCCGTGATTCCCTGGCGAAATTGGATGCGGATGGCGCCTCCGCCGCACTCCCACCGAGCATCACGCCGGCGGAACTCGATGACCGCCGGCGCGATCTGGAGCAAATGATTCTAACTGCCACGCGTTCGATCAAAAACGTCACCGCCCTCACCGATGCCCGCAAGGCGCTCACCGCGGCACGCGCCGAAGAAGCCGCTTGGAACGGATTCGAGGAAAAACCTCCCTATCCTCTGCCGATGATTGACGAGCTGCTCAACGAGCGGGATGCGATCCAATCCAAACTCGCCTCGTCCGAATCCTCCCTCGCCAATTTCGAAAACATCCTCGCCGTCATCATGGCGGATACCAAAGCCGCCGAGGGATCTGTTAGCTCCGGAATCGTCACCGTGCAGAATGAGGACGGCGAAAAAATCGAGGCCGCCAAGTGGCGGCTCGATGCCGCACGCATCAAATCCCGTCTGCTCGCCGCCCGGGCCGGCCTGTTGCAAGCCGGCTGTCGCGTGCTTCTCGACCGCATCGCAGCTTCCAAGGCCGAGCTCGAACTTACCCAGCGGAAAATAAAAACCGCCAGCGCGAACTCCCGCCTCAACGACGAGGACCTCGCCAAACTCGGCAGGATTTCCGCAGAACGGAAAAAATCGCTGGAAAAGGAAATCACCGCGGTTTCGAAACGACTCAAATCCGTCATGGCTTCGCGCAGCCAAGCTCAGAAAGCTCTGGACGAGCTCGCTTCCACGGCCACCGACAGCAAGCAGCCGGAAGGATTGGAACTCGCAAAATTCCGAATGGAAGTGGCCGAGGGGCGCATCGAGTCCACCCAATCCGTCGTCGAAGGACTGGAGAGCCTGATCCAATTGGAAAACATCGCGTCGAGGTCCTATCAGGATCGCCGGGCCATCATCACTGCACCCAATATGGAACAACGGGCAAAAGCCCTCTCCACCATCACCTCCTTGGTGGAAAGGCTGCTCGGATGGGAAAGCATGCTAGTGAACGAAATCTCCACCAGCGAGGCGGACCTAACCAAACTCGAGTCCCGCGCCGCGTCCATCGCCGCCGATGACCCGCGTTTCAGCCTGGTCAGCGAGCAGAGGTCCGCCACCAGCGAGAAGCTTGCCGCAGTCAAGCGAGTCTCCCAGGCGGTGGGTGCGCAGCGCAATCTCGTCGCACGCTGGGTCGCCGAATATTCGCCCGAACCCGACGAGGCCGGATTCTTCACGCGCGCGTCCGCTCTCGCCACCACCACTTGGCAGAGGGTGAAAAAGATCTGGTCCTTCGAGCTGATGAGCTTCGAGGACAAGCTCGAAGTCGATGGCCAGACCATCACCGGAAAAATCCCGGTCACACTCGGCATGCTGCTGCGCGCCCTGATGTTCTTCCTCATCGGCTACTGGGCCGCCTCACACATCGCCAACCGCGTCCAGCGCAGCCTGGTCACCCGCGGCCACATCGCAGAAGCCCAGGCGAAAACGCTGCGCAACTGGGCGATGATCATCGTCGGCGTTTTTCTCGCCATCAGCACACTGTCATTTCTCAAGATTCCCCTAACCGTCTTCGCGTTCTTTGGCGGCGCCCTTGCCATCGGTCTTGGCTTCGGAATGCAGACTCTGATCAAAAACTTCATCAGCGGCATCATCGTGCTGGCCGAACGCAAAGTGCGGGTAGGCGACATCCTCGACGTGGAGGGCATCATCGGCACCGTCACCGAAGTCAACACCCGCTCGTCGGTCATTCGCAGTCCGGACGACGTTGAAACGATGATTCCCAACTCGGTGTTTCTCGAAAACCGCGTGACCAACTGGACGCTGAGCAGTTCCAAGATGCGCCGCAACCTGCGCGTCGGCGTCGCCTATGGCAGCCAGCCGCAGAAAGTCATGGAGATCCTAACGGAGTCCGCCGGCCGCCACGGACTGATCTGTAAAAACCCGGAACCTTTCGCGGTGTTCGATGACTTCGGTGACAGCGCGCTGATCTTCACCCTCTACTTCTGGGTGGAACTCGGCGGCTCGACCAACGCCATGATCGTCGCCAGCGACCTCCGTCTCATGATCGAGAAACGGTTCACCGAAATGGAGATCGGAGTTCCCTATCCCCAACGCGACATGCACCTCACCACCGACAAGCCGATCGAGGTGCGGCTCGCCAAAGAATGATTGTGGATGACCAATGATGGAGCGCTGATGGCGGATTCCTCCTCTCACCCGCAATCGACAATCTCATGAACACGGACGCACACTGGATGATTCTCGCGCTGGAGGAAGCGCGGAAAGGTCTCGGCAGAACCGCGCCGAATCCGCCGGTGGGCGCGGTGGTCGTGAAGGACGGGTTGCTGTTAGGAAGCGGTTGGCACCGCGCCGCCGGCCGGCCGCATGCCGAACGCGAGGCGCTGTCCGACGCGGTTGAAAAACACGGCTGGGATGCCGTGGGCGGTGCCACAATTTATGTCACCTTGGAGCCTTGTTCCACCCATGGCCGCACGCCACCCTGCACCCAGGGCCTCATCGACGCCCGGATCGCCCGGGTCGTTTATGCCTGTGTGGACCGCAACCCGGATCACGCCGGCCGCGCCGATGCGATCCTAACAAACCAAGGAATCCAAGTCGCCTCCGGTGTCTGCCGCGACGATGCTGAAAAACTCCTGCGCCCATTTTTCAAAGTGCGTGACACCGGGCTGCCGTGGGTGATCTGGAAAACCGCGATGAGTCTGGACGGCCGCCTCACCCGCCCGCCCGGCGAAGGCCGCTGGCTCACCGGCGAAGCCGCCCGGGCAGACGTGCAGAAACTCCGCGCCACGGTGGACGCCATCTTCACCAGTGGCGCCACCGTGCGCCGCGACAATCCGGCTCTAACCATCCGCACGCCGGAACTATTGGAAGGCCGCCCGCAGCCCTGGCGGGTGGTGTTTTCCGATCACCCGGATTCGCTGCCGAAGGACTCGGCGTTGTTCACCGACGAATGGCGCGCCCGCACGCTCATCCGCCCCCGCCACGATTTCAAAACCAGCCTGCGCGCTCTGGCAAAGGAACAAGGCATTCTAACCGCCATGACCGAAGCCGGCGGCATCTGCTCCGCCGCCTTGTTTGAGGCAGGACTGATAGATGAAGTCGTGGTCTATTGCGCGCCGCTGCTCTGCGGCGGTCCGACGCCCGCCCTCGCCGGAGACGGCTTGAAGGAATCACTCCGCCTCGTGGAAACGGAGTTTACGCGACTTGGCAACGACATCCGTTTCAGCGGCGTCGTTGCCAAGAGATGAACGGCGCTGCGAACTTACGCTCTCTCCCAAGGTCCTGTGATCGCAAGGGTGAGTCCCTGGGCCATGATGTTGACGAAGAACCATTTCCCGTCCGGCGAGAAACAGCCGCCGGCGAATTCACCGGCCCTGCGGTTTTTCGCGAGCGTGAAGATCTTCCCTTCCGGCGTGACACATCGGACATGAGCCGCCGGTGACAACGCGTCATTGATCAGGTCTTCGCAAATGACAATGCCGCCCCAAGGCGCGGGACACAGGTTGTCACCGTTAGATAGCAGGTCGCTTTTCTGCGGTTGGAGGAAAAGTTCGAGCTGATCGTTTCCTTGGCCGGCCCCGGGTTGCAACCTGAAGATCTGGCCACGGCGTGACGGTCCGCCATCGGTGCAGCAAATGAAAAAAGCATCATCGACCCAGTGGATGCCCTCGCCCCGCGCAAAGCGCGCGGCTCCGGCCTGATGGCCCCGGATCCGCAAGTCGTCGTTGGGGGATTCCGGGTCATCGAGATCGTTCCATTCCACCCGGAGTTTCTCCAATGCCACCGGCCACTTGGAGTCCGGATGGTAGTTTCTCAAATCGGCAGAAGCCTTGCCGGTGATTTGGAGTGCCTGCAACTTTCCACGGGAGAGATCGCCTTTTTTGTCTGGGATGAAGCGATAGAGCAGGCCGTCGTTGCGGTCCTCCGTGAGGTAGAGCCAGCCAGTGCGGGGATCGAGGGCAACGGCCTCATGACGGAATCTGCCGAGCGCTTTCAAAGGGACAGGCTTCTGCAGGCCGCCGCCGGTGGTGGCCTTCACTTCGAAACACCAACCGTGCAGTTTCCCTCGCTCGCTGGTAAGATCTTCGGGCTCCTCGCACGTGATCCAAGAGCCCCATGGCATCGCGCCACCGGCGCAGTTGCGGTCAGTGCCTATCAGGCTGAGAAACTGCGTGATCTTTTTTCCGCTCTTTGGATCGAACACGATGTGGGTCGTACCTCCCAAGTGAGGTAGCATTCCGCCCGGCCCTCCGTCGAAGACCAGCCCGGCATCGAAGTTGGCCGGCAGCCGCGAATTGTCGGAAAACGGTCCTTCTTTCGCCGATTTCAGGGCGAGCTCGTGGTTGCAGACCAGCACCAGCTTGCCATCGTCCGCAGGGAATGCCGCCATCCCGTCCGGTTGGCCGGGGGTTTTGAATCCATCGGCCATTGTTTCGCCGCACTTTGATAGAATTCGATAGGAAAATCCCTCCGGCAAGTCAATGATGCCCGCCGCATCGCTAAGCAGCGGGCCGAACGGCTCAATGAGACGCGAGGAAACCTCCGCGCCTGCGTATCGCTGGAGGCCCAAAAAGGCGAGGCCAGTGGTACCGATAAAAGTTCGTCGGTTAATCATGGGAATTGGATCTGGATCTCAGTGGTGGACGCAGGTGCAGGCGTATTCAGCGTGCTCGCACGTCGCGCACTTGGCAAGGTTCAAGCTGAACTTCGCGCTGCTTGCTTTCCCGCCTTCCGCAGCGCTAATCTGGAGCACGACGGGCAGTTGCTTGCCATCCGGAATGGTCTTGTCCGAGACGAGTTTGTCGCCATCTTTGGCGAAGGCGAGCTTAGTCGGGTTGCCGATGGCGTGTTCAATGAAATCCCCCTGACGGAAAAGCAGAGTGGATGTCACGCCTTTGGGCAACGTGGGTTCCAGTTCCGCGAGGGCCTTTTCGATTTCTTCGGTCAGGCGCAGCGTATCGAATCCGGGGGCCTTGGTGATGCTCATCACGACGGCGGGCGTGCTGGTTTTTTCCGGCGAGACGGCGATGTTGCCATCACCGCGCATCGGTTCGATTCCCCAGACGACCTTGGCCACGTCGCCGATGGCGATGGGCCGGTCGTTGACTTTCTTAACTACGGTCTGCGCGATGTCGTCGAGTTCCGTGGTCATGGCGAGGTTGCGCACCATGATTTCGGTGGATCCCACATCGATGAATCCGCCGGTGGTGGTGCTGGCGGAATCCGCCACGGCTTTTTTCAACTCATCGAAAGTGACGCCATTGGCCTGCATCCGCCAGGGGTCCGGCTGGACTTCGATGCGCTTCACTCCGCCGCCCATGTTGAGGATCTCGGCGATGCCGGGAATGCTCTGGAGGCGGCGCTTGATCGTCCAGTCCGCGATGGAGCGCACCTCGCGCGGCGGCAGATAGCTCTCCTCACCTTCCTTGATGGTGGAGCGCACGCCGACTAACAAAATTTCGCCCATCAGCGATGCCACGGGCGTCATGAACGGCTCGGCGCCTTCCGGCAGTTGTTCGCGCGCTCCCTGCATGCGTTCCTGCACCATCGTGCGGGCCTTGTAGATGTCCGTGCCCCATTCGAACTCCGCGAACACGAGCGAGAGCGCCACGTCCGTATTGGACCGCAAGCGGGTGAGGCCGCCGACGCCCATGGCCGGAATGCTCTTGTTCGTGCAGCGCAAGCAGCACCTCGCAAGGATCCGCCGCAAAGACACGCCCCTGCAGGCCGGCCAACACGCCGAGCGCCACAAGCCATGTGAATAGCAATTTCATCAATGCTGCGCACTCTCCACGCTCCATGTGGCGAACTCAATCTCAAATCCATGGGTTCATCCAAGTCCTTGACAAACCGCTCCGTGATAACGATGGTGACCACATGCCAATCGAAACCAAAGTCCGCAAAATCGGGAACTCCCTCGGCATCGTGCTGCCCAAGGAAGCGCTGCAAGCCCTCAAAGTCGGCGAGGGCGACAAGCTCTTTCTCACCGAAGCACCGGAATGCTCGCTGCGCATCACGCCGGAACGTCCGGGTTTTGAGGAAAAAATGCGTGTGGCCGAGAGCCTCATGAGCCGCTACCGCAACGCCTTTCGGGAACTCGCCAAATGAACGACCCCGTTTGGATTCACAAGGAGGATTGCCTAAGCTTTCACAGTGAATTGCTCGCCCGCTTCGGCGGACTGGACGGTCTTCGCGACGAAGGCTTGCTGGAATCTGCCCTCGGCCGGCCGCTCCAGCTTCTCCATTACGGCAAGCCGAGTCTTTTCGATTTGGCGGCGAGTTACGCCCACGGCATCGTGAAAAACCACCCGTTTCTCGACGGCAACAAGCGCTCCGGTCTGATGGCCGCGGCATTGTTTCTGGAAGTGAACGGATGGGTCTTCAATCCCCCCGAGGAAGAAGCCGTGCTCCAGACCCTCGCCCTCGCGGCGGGCGAGCTCGACGCGGACGGCTTTGCCGCGTGGCTGGAACGCTCCTGTTCGCCGCGATAGCAGCGACCTTCGCGAAGATTGCCCTTTCCCTGACTAGCAGAACAGCTCATGTTTCAGACATGAGAAAAAATCTCGTCTGCCTGTTCCTTGCCTGCACTCCGCTGCTTGCCGATGACGATCGGTTTCGCGAACGTTTCGCCGATCCCGCGACCCGCACGGCGGCGCTCGCCGAACTGATCCCCGGCAACCGGCGTATGGCGGGACCGCTTCCAAGCGGTCTTCGATCAAGCCGATGAAATCGCCGGACTCGATCTCCCTAACGGAGACATCAAGCCGGACGCGGAAACCGCCGCGCCGCGCCGCAACTCGCCCTCGCGCTTGGCGATGAAGGAAAGCTCGTCATCCAGCACCGCGCCTTGGAAAAAGCCACCCTGCGGCTGTTCAGCGTCGATCTCGAAATGCTGTTCTCCAAAGACCCGTTCCTGAAAGGCGAAGGTGACAAGGGCGGCGATCCCGCCATCAAGCGCCTTTCTCTGTTAGTGAGTCACCCGGGAAAGGGTGCGCGAACGGTCATATACGACCGGTGAGACGCAGGCAGGGACACACCAGGCAGGGACGCCCTTTCCAAGGCGTCCGGCGGGGGAGATGCCGATGAAAAGAGCTTCATCGCACCTCATCGTCGATCCCCCCGCGCGGACCGTTCGGAAAACGGTCCCTGCCATCAAAAAGATCCCTGCCTTCCGATGTCCGCTTGCCATCCGCTGCCATCCCCGGAATCCTGCCCGCCATGAAATTGCTTTCCTGGAATGTGAACGGCATCCGCGCGGTGCTCGGCAAGGGCTTTCCCGAGTTTGTCGCCACTGAGAAACCCGACATCCTTTGCCTGCAGGAAACCAAGGCGCGGCCCGAACAAGTCCAACTTCCACTCGAACTCGGTGGCTACCATTCCTATTGGAACTCGGCGGAAAAGCCCGGCTACTCGGGGGTTGCGGTGTTCACCCGTGAAAAACCCCTGGAAGTCAAAGTCGGACTCGGCCACGCCGACCATGACAAGGAGGGCCGGGTGCTCACGCTGGAGTATGCGGATTTCATCCTGGTGAATGTTTACACTCCAAACGCCCAGGACGAACTGCGGCGATTGCCTTATCGGCTGACCTGGGACGACGTCTTCCGCGCCCATGTGGCCCGCGAGGCGGAACGCAAACCGGTGATCTTCTGCGGCGATCTGAACGTCGCCCATCAGGAAATCGATATCGCCCGGCCGCGCGAAAACCGGCGCAGCCCGGGATTCTCCGACGAAGAACGCGAGAGTTTCGGCAAATTGTTAGGCTCTGGATTCACCGACACCTTCCGCCACCATTATCCGGACAAAGCGGCCGCCTATTCGTGGTGGTCCTACCGCGCCGGAGCCAGGCAGAACAATGTCGGATGGAGAATCGATTACTTCGGAGTTTCCACGCCGTTCATGAAAAATGTCAGCGACGCGAAAATCCTGCCGCATGTGCATGGCTCCGACCATTGCCCGGTGGGAATCACCTTGGGATGATCCGGCAGGCGCGACAGCCGGACTAACAAACGGAATTTTCATCCCAACCTGGCAAGCGCCGTGGCAAGATCGCCGGAGGTGAGGGCGGCGGAATCGATGATCAGCCCGGGGAAGTTGACACTTTCCATCAGGCCCGCGGCAGTGGCTTGGATTTCGATGAACTCATCGTCCTTGAGACACCACCAGATCAGGCGGTTTTCATCGGCGAGCCACACCAGGTATTCGAGCACACCCGCCCGGAGGTAGGTGCGCTTCTTCTGGTGAAGATCATAGGACGCCGAACTGGCGGCGATCTCGGCGATGAACTCCGGCGCTCCGCTGATGTAACCATCGGCATCCAGATGCGCCTGGCCATGTTCACGCATCAGGAGCAAGTCGGGTTGCGGTTCGTTCAGAGTGTCGAGCCGGATCGTGGCATTGTCGGCGACGAGCAGTCCGGGATGCCTGGTGGCGAAAACCCTCAGCAAAGTTGCGAGATCGACGTGGGGTATGCCGTGAAGATCGGCTCGAACTGGAGAGGCCATATAAACGATTCCTTCGATGAGTTCCGCCTTTTTCAAGCCGGGCATGGCGGCGTAACGGCGCTCGAACTCCGCCCGTGCCAGCACATCACCCTGCTGCAAAAACGGCGGGTTGCACGCGATCGTGCGGGATTTTTCAAGCACTTCCATCTGTCAGGAGAATAGCCGGAGATCGACTCAAGGCAAGATCGAACAAGGACCGAGGACCGGCAGCCACCCCGCGGATCCTCCGTTTCCCGCAAATCCCCACGCCGACTTCCGCAAATCGGTTTGCACCGGGGCCTGGTCCGCTCTAAAAACGGTCCGACGCCATGCCTGAAAAACCGTTCTTCTACCAAGATCCCTTCCCGCTCGGAGCGGACACTACCGAATACGAACGCATCAGCACCGACCACGTCTCGGTCTCCGAGTTCGAGGGAAAACCGGTGCTCAAGATCGCGCCCGAGGGGCTTACCCTACTCGCCGCGGAAGCGATCAAGGCGATCAACTTCACCCTCCGCCCGGCCCACCTGGCACAGGTTGCCGCCATTCTCGACGACCCGGAGGCCTCCGCAAACGACCGCATGGTCGCGCTGATGCTCCTGAAAAACGCCGAGATCGCCGCTCACGGCATCCTGCCATTTTGCCAGGACACCGGCACCGCCACCATCGTCGGCAAAAAGGGCCAGCAGGTCTGGACCGGCTGCGATGACGCGGAGTTTCTCTCGGAGGGCATCCATCAAACCTACACCCGGGAAAACCTCCGCTACTCGCAGACCGCGCCGCTCACGATGTATGACGAGGTCAACACCAAGACCAACCTGCCCGCACAGATCGACCTCTACGCCACCGAGGGCGATTCCTACAAGTTCCTCTTCGTCAGCAAGGGCGGCGGCTCGGCGAACAAGACTTTTCTCTATCAGGAGACCAAGGCGTTGCTCAACCCGGCGCGCCTCAAGGAGTTTTGTGTCGAGAAAATGAAGTCGCTCGGCACCGCCGCCTGCCCGCCCTATCACCTCGCGTTCGTCATCGGCGGCACCTCGGCGGAGAACTGCCTCAAAACGGTGAAACTTGCGTCCACCAAGTATTACGACGCGCTTCCCACCGCCGGCAACGAACACGGCCAGGCGTTCCGCGATCTGGACCTTGAGAAGGAATTGTTAGCCATGGCCCGCGAGGTCGGCATCGGCGCCCAGTTCGGCGGCAAATACTTCGCGCTCGATGTCCGCGTCGTGCGCCTGCCGCGTCACGGCGCGTCCTGCCCGGTGGGCATCGGGGTTTCCTGCTCGGCCGACCGCCAGGCGAAGGCAAAGATCACCCGCGACGGCATCTTCCTCGAAAAACTCGAAAAGAACCCCGGCCGTTTCATCCCGGAAAAATACCGCGATTGGAAATTCAAGGGCGTGCCCGTGAACCTCGATCTCGGCATGGAGGAAACCCTCAAGACCCTGGGCAAATACCCGGTCACCACCGCCGTCGCGCTCAGCGGAACGATCATCGTCGCCCGCGACATCGCCCACGCGAAACTCAAGGAAATCCTCGAAACGGAAGGCGATCTGCCGGATTACTTCAAGAAATACCCGGTGTATTACGCCGGCCCCGCCAAGACGCCGCCGGGCATGCCTTCCGGTTCGTTCGGCCCGACCACCGCGGGGCGGATGGACGGTTATGTGGATCTGTTCCAATCCCGCGGCGGCTCGATGGTCATGCTCGCCAAGGGAAACCGCTCCAAGGTCGTCACCGATTCTTGCCAGAAACATGGTGGCTTCTATCTGGGTTCCGCCGGCGGACCTGCCGCACTGCTCGCCCAGGACCACATCAAGTCCCAGGAAGTGGTCGCCTTCCCGGAACTCGGCATGGAAGCCGTCTGGAAAATCACGGTTGAGAATTTCCCCGCCTTCATCCTCGTCGATAACAAAGGCCACGACTTCTTCACCCAGCTCAGCACCTGCCCGGTGTGCCACTGAGCGCCTCCTCCATGGCCCGCGCCTTACGCGGACCCGCTATTCGGAGCGTGGGTTACGGTCAGACCAACGGATCAAAACCCCGGGCAATGAAGCGTGGGTGGTCTTGCCAGAGGGACGGCTCAATCCTCAATCCGGATCCCCGACGGGTCCCAATCGACTTTCGGCAGCTCCATGTCGAGGTTCCTGAGCGTGTCTAACATAATGCGGGCAACACAGAGATTGCGATACCACTTGCGGTCAGCGGGAACGATGAACCAGGGGGCGAATTCGGTGGAGGTCATGCTCATGACGTCTTCGTAAGCGACCATGAACTCATCCCAGCGGGAGCGGTCGGCGAGGTCGTCCGGATTGAATTTCCAGTGTTTCGCCGGGTCTTCCAGCCGGCTTTCCAACCGCTTTTTTTGTTCCTTCTTCGAAATGTGGAGGAAGATTTTCACGATCGTCGTGCCTTCTTCGGCGAGCATGCGTTCGAAGTCCACCACGTGCTGCTGGCGGCGTTTCCAAACCTCGTCGGGAAACAATTTCTTAACCCGCACGGCGATGATGTCCTCGTAATGGCTGCGGTTGAAAATGACAAGTTGCCCGCGATGCGGCACCTTGTGATGGACGCGCCAGAGAAAGTCATACGACAATTCCTCCTCGCTGGGCTTCTTGAACGAGCGGACATGGATGCCCTGCGGATCGATGTGCGAAAAGACGTGTTTGATGCAGCCGTCCTTGCCGCCGGTGTCCATCGCCTGCATCACCACCAGGATCCGGTGTTTGTTTTGGGCATACAGCATTTTCTGCAACTCCTGAAGCTGGTCCTGCAGCGCCCTGAATTGGGGAGCGAAATCCGCCTTGCCGAGCCCATCGAACAGCGTTTTCTCGCTGCTATGGATTGTCGAAAAATCCACCTTGGTTCCCGGTTTCACCCAATATCGTTCCAACGCACCTTTTACTGGCATGAAGCAGTTATCCTCGGATCACCGCCGGATGACAAGCCCGATCTTGGCGCCAGCGCAATTGGGTTGCGCGAACCAACCGCGAAAATGCGAATACCGCGCTGGGGCGGCGATTGTTCGTCATTCAGGCCTTAAGCGGAGCGCTCCCGCCCGAGGCCAAACCTCCAGAGCCAGATGAGCGTCAGCAACACCGCCGCCAGACCGACGTGCAGCACCTGCACCCACGAGTAAAGATGCACCTGCGCCATCACCAGGCCTAGCAGCATTTGCAGCAGGACGATCACTAAGACCGACCCTTCGACCCAGCCGGCGCCGCCTTGCCGATCGCGGACCGTCAGCCACCACGCCCCAATCGCAGTTCCGAAAATCACCCACGAGAAACTCCGGTGAAACAGGTATTTCCACGTGCCTTCAAGCTCCGCGATCCAAGTGGCGCGCGGTGCGTTGGTGTGGGATTTCGCGAGTTCGTCCGTGATCTCGCGAATCTGCGAGCCGATGATGCCCTCCGCCACCACGAAAACCAGCAAACTTGTCACGACCCACCTCAGTCTAGCCAGCGGCGCGGTTTCCATCCGAATGCGCCACGGCGCATCGGTGCCCCGCCAGGCGCAATACACCAGCATGCCGGTGAGCATCATCGCCAGCGCCAGATGTGCCGTTAGAACCCCGGGTTCCAGCCCGCTGTAAACCACCCTTGCCCCCATCAACGCGTTGACCACCACCACCACCAGCGAGCCGAACGCCATCCAGAACACCAGCGGCCGTTTGTCCCTCTGCCAGAACGCCGCGATAAAAGTGGCCAGGGCAAAGAATCCCACCGGCAAGCTGCATAACCGATTGCCGAACTCCGTCCACACATGGCGCGGATTGAACTCCGCCCGCAGGGATTCCGCGGTGATCGTCGCGGAATCCCGCCCCAGCCCCTTCGCCTTGCGCTGGAATTTTTCGATCGGCAGTTTGTCGAAATCCACCTGCTCCACCGAGGTCGGCGGAATCAGACAACCCCAGCACGTCGGCCAGTCGGGACAGCCCATGCCGGATCCGGTGACCCGCACGATCGCCCCCACGAACATCAGCAGCAACACCGACACCAGAGCCGCCACCGCCAGTTTCTGAAAGCCCGTCATTGCCATGCGCGCACCATGCCGCGCGCTACCCGCGACGGCAACAATTCTCCCGCCCGCCGGAAGATTTTCCGCGCCCAGCGCCGGGAAATTTGCTGGATTCTCCGCCATGAGCCCTCTCGCGAAATCCAACATCCCGCTCCGCGGCGCGGCGCTGGTGCGGGCGGTGAACATCCGGGAACTCCCGAAAGTCCTGCTGCACGAGCATCTCGACGGCGGATTGCGGCCCGCCACGGTGATCGAACTCGCGACCGAGCTCGGCTACGCGGATCTCCCGACCCACGAACCCGCGGCTCTAGCCGAGTGGTTCCACCGCGCAGCCCAGCGCGGGAATTTGCCCGAATAAGCAAATGCGTTTGCCATGGGCACGGCGGACACGTTGCGCCGCTCCTTGGGCCTTGATGCGTCTTCAAATCCGGGGGTTGCATTTTAGACGATTCGGAGTCAGTACGGCGCTAGAAACCCGTGCCGCGCGGCCCTGCCGTTTGGGAATTTCCGCCTCCTCACCTCTCATCATCAACGATATCGAATCATGACACTGCAAATCGAACCCGCCGCCCCACCGATCAGTTCTCACGCGGATGCGGAAGCGTTGGTGCGCGAGGCCTCGCACTGGATTCACCCGCTGCGCTCGGAGATCGGCCGCTACCTCATCGGCCAAAACGACTTGGTGGACCGGTTGCTCATTTCCCTGCTGGTGAAAGGCCACATCCTGCTGGAGGGCGTCCCCGGTCTGGCGAAAACCCTAGCCCTCAAAACCCTGGCCTCATTGGTTAACGCGAAATTCAACCGCATCCAGTTCACGCCCGACATGCTGCCGGCTGACATCGTAGGCACCGAGATCTACGATCCGCGGGAAGCCCGCTTCCGGGTGAAACACGGCCCGGTGTTCGCGAACTTCATTCTCGCCGATGAGATCAACCGCGCCCCCGCCAAGGTGCAGAGCGCTTTGTTAGAAGCGATGCAGGAAAAACAAGTCACCATCGGCGAACAATCCTACCCGCTGCCATCGCCGTTTTTTGTCCTGGCAACGCAAAACCCGCTCGAACAGGAGGGAACCTATCCGCTGCCCGAAGCACAATTGGATCGTTTCATGATGAAGGTGATCATGGATTACCCGACCGAAGAGGAGGAACTGCGCGTGCTCGATCTGGCCGGCACCACGGAGGACATGCCGGTGCCGGTGCCCATCGTCAGCCTGGAGGCCATCCAGCAGGCGCGGACAGTGGTCAACGGCCTCTATCTCGATGACAAGGTGAAGCGCTACATCGTGCGTCTGGTCCATGCGACACGCCGTCCCGATGATTTCGGCATCCACATCGCACCGTTGATCCGGGTGGGCGCATCGCCGCGGGCCACCATCAATCTGGCGCTCACCAGCCGGGCCCATGCCTTCCTCAACGGCCGCGCTTATGTCACACCGCACGATGTGAAAAACGTCGCCATGGACGTGCTGCGCCACCGCGTCACGGTCACCTACGAAGCCGAGGCCGAGGGACTCGACAGCGAGAAAATCATCACTCGCATTCTCGACGAGTTGCCGGTGCCATGATCCAGCCCAAAGCCACTACGCCCGCCAGCCTGGAGGACGAAGCCCGCGCGGCGGAAATCCTCGGCCGCGTCCGGCGGATGGAAGTCCGCACGAACCGTCTCGTCGATGACGCCCTGGCGGGACGCTACGCCAGCGTGTTCAAAGGCCGCGGCATGGACTTCGACCGGGTGCGCAACTATGTCCCCGGTGACGACGTGCGCACCATCGATTGGAACGTCACGGCACGCACCGGGGAACCGCATGTGAAACTCTTCACCGAAGAGCGGGAACTCACCATCCTGCTGCTGATCGATGTCAGCGCCTCGTCGGATTTCGGATCGGTGGCGGATTCCAAACGCGAGCTCGCCGCCGAAGCCGCGGGCGTGCTCGCCGCCTCGGCAATCCGCAACCGCGACAAGGTCGGATTGATTCTTTTCAGCGATGCGGTCGAGTTATACATTCCGCCAGGCAAGGGCCGGATGCATATCATGCGGCTGATTCGCGAGACGCTGTTTTTCCAGCCCGCAAGCGGCGGCACGGACATCGCGCATGCGCTGGATTTCGCCAATCAGGTCGTCCACCGGAAATCCGTCATCTTCCTGGTGTCGGACTTCTGTCTCGGCGCGCCATTCGAGGAACGCCTGAACCATCTGCGGATCAAGCTGCAACTCAGCAATCGCCGCCACGATGTGATTGCCGTTGCGGTGACCGATCCCCGTGAGCAATCGCTGCCGGATGTCGGACGCATCTGCATTGAGGACGCGGAAAGCGGGCAGGTCGTCGAGATCGATACCGGTAACGCCAAAGTGCGCGAGGCGTTTGAAAAAAAATCCCGCCACCGCCGCGAGATGACCGCCGCGCGCATCCGCTCGCTTGGCGTGGACCTGTTGGAGTTTGTCAACGGTCAAAACTGGATGCCCGAGCTGATGGGCTTTTTCCAAAACCGCCGCCAACGTTCCGGCTGATTCCGTTCCTGAGATGTTTAATCCCGACTCCATGCCACGATTCCACATCACCCGAAGCGCCTTGCTGCTCGCGGTGGTTCTGGGCGTCTCCGGCCATCTATCCGCCCAAGCCCCCCCCGCGGGCGAGGACATCCGCGGGCCAAAATCGTTAGTTGCGATTCCACAAGAGAACAAGCCGCCCGTCGCGTTCTGGTCGGGCATCGCCGGAGCCGTTCTGGTGACCGCCATCGCGGCGATCCTATGGAACAAACGCAGCCGCAGGCTGCGGCAGCATAGCCCGCCGAAGATCGCCCTCGCCGCCCTGGCGGATCTTGAATCCAGTCGCGGGACGATCACCGCCGAGGCCTTCGCCAATCGCGCGGCGCACGTCGTTAGACAATACGTCGCCGATTGTTTCGGTGTCGCCGCACCGCGCCGCACGACCGAGGAGTTTCTCCAGGCTCTCACACAAGCGGACGCGCCGTGCCTCATCGGCGAGAGCGATCGTTTGCGGGTGTTTTTGAAAGCATGCGATCTCGCGAAGTTCGCCGGCTCGCACCTCGACACCGCGCGGCGCGGCGCACTGCTGCAGGCCGCGCGCGGTTTCATCGCCGCCACCACGCCGATCCCCCACTCCAAAGCTGTTCCTTCATGACCGGAAGTTTCCAGTGGGTTCACCCTCAGTTCCTGTGGCTGCTACTGCTGCTGCCGGTGCTGGCGATGTGGAAAGGGCGTTGGGGAAGTCCCGTCGCCGTCCGGATGCCTTCCACCGATGATGCTGTTAGCGCGGGAGCCCGCCCCCGCTCAAACGTCGGCCGGCTCCTCGCCTTTCTGGGATTGCTGGCGTTCGGCCTGCTGATCGTGGCGCTCGCCCGTCCGCGCCATGGCAAGGGCTCCACCGACATCGAGGCCAGCGGGATTGACATCATGCTGACTCTCGACGTCTCCGGCTCGATGCAAGCGCTCGATTTCAAACTCGAAGGCAAGCCGGTCAACCGTCTCGAAGTGGTGAAGAATGTCGTTGGGAAATTTGTCGCCCAGCGTCCGAATGACAAACTCGGCATGCTCGCGTTTGCCGGGCGGCCCTATCTGGTCAGCCCTCTAACACTCGATCAGGAATTCCTGGCCAAGCGTCTGGCGGACGTGAAGATGGGGCAGGTGGAGGATGGCACCGCCATTGGCTCCGCCATCGCCTCGTCGGTTAGCCATCTCCGCAATTCAACCGCGAAATCCCGCATCATCATCCTGCTCACCGATGGTGTGAACAATGCCGGCGCGGTCAACCCACTTACCGCCGCCGAAGCGGCAAAGGCATTGGGCATCAGGATTTATACCATCGGCGCGGGAACCCGCGGCGAGGCACCGATGCCTTCCCGCGATGCCTTCGGCCGCCCCCGCATGCAAACGGTGAAGGTGGAAATCGACGAGGAAATGCTGGCTGAGGTCGCATCCGCAACCGGCGGGCAATCGTTCCGCGCCACCGATACCGACTCGTTGGAAAAGATCTACCAATCCATCAACCAGCTCGAAACGACCACCCGCAAACTGAAAAAATACCAGAGTTATGACGAGCTCTACCTCTGGTTTCTCGTTCCCGGTGTCAGCCTTCTGCTGCTGGAACTCATACTCAGCCAAACCCGCTTCCGGCGCCTGCCATGATGACCGCCATGGATGACTCTTCCCTGCATTTCGCCCAACCGATCTGGATTCTCGCCGGCATGATCGTTTGCGCGGGCATCATCGTTCTGTTCATCCGCTTCGATCGTCGTCGCGAATCGGATCTGGCCAAGCTGATCCACCCGCGGTTCCGGCAGCGCCTAACCGAAGGCTTCTCCCCGCGGCGGCGCAACATCAAGCGCGGTCTCTGGGTGCTGGCGGTATTCCTGGCCTTCGCCGCGATCGCCCGCCCGCAGAAAGGCTATGAATGGCGCGAAGTAAAACGCAAGGGCATCGATATCCTGTTCGCCGTGGACACCTCCCGCAGCATGTTGGCGGAGGACCTCACACCCAACCGCCTCGAACGCGCGCGGCTCGGCATCCTCGATTTCGTGGCCCGTCTCGAAGGAGATCGCGTCGGCCTGATCCCGTTTGCCGGAAGCGCCTTCGCGCTTTGTCCGCTCACGCTCGACTACGATGCCTTCCGCGAATCCCTGAACGCGCTGAATACCGACTTGATCCCGCGCCAGGGCACCGACCTGGCAAGCGCGATCAAGGAAGCCGGGCGGCTTTTCGATGAAAATGGAAACAACCACCGGGTGCTGGTGCTCTTAACCGATGGCGAGGATCTGCAGGGGGCGGTCATCGACGCCGCCCGGGACGCCGCGAAAAGCGGCATGGCCATCCACACCGTGGGGGTCGGCAGTCCCGAGGGCGCCACCATTCCCATTCGTCTTCCGAACGGCGGCACCGACTACGTCCGCGACGAGGCCGGGAAAGTCGTCCGCACGACGCTTGATGAAACCACCTTGAAAAAAATCGCCGCCGAAACCGACGGATTGCATGTGGCGCTGGGACGCGGGGCCGAGGGGCTCAACACGATCTATCAGGAGAGGCTGCGCCTGGTTCCGAAGAGCGAGCTCAACCAGCGAATGGAGCGCATCCCATTGGAGCGTTTTGAATGGCCGCTTGGTGCGGCGCTTGCCCTGTGGTGGTTGGAGTTCTTCCTCGGAGACCGCCGCCGCGCGAAGAACGCCCGCCGGACTCCCGCAACGGCTCGAAAACCGGGCGTCGCTTCACAGGCCTCGGCCATCATCGTGCTGGGGTTCACCGCAGCGGGCATCGCCCAAACCCATGCCGGTGAGGAGGACCCCGCGAAGCAGGATCCCCGCCAGGTTTACAACCAGGGAACGGAAGCATACACCAAGGGCGATTTTGCAACAGCCGCGGAAGCCCTGCGCGCCTCATTGAAAACCCAGGATCTGGCATTGCAACAGCGGTCGTATTACAACTTGGGGAGCTCCCTCTATCGAACCGGCCAGGGAACGCTGGAAAAAGATCCGGAGGCGACGATCAAAACCTGGGAGGAATCCATCAAAGCCTATCAGGACGCTCTCGCCCTGAATGACGCCGACGAGGATGCCCGCTATAACAAAACACTCGTTGAGAAAAAACTCAAGGAGCTGAAGGAACAGCAGAACAAAGACGACAAGGATTCAAAAGATCCAAAAGACTCCAAGGATCAAAAGGATCAAAAGGATCAAAAGGATCAAAAGGATTCAAAGGATTCAAAGGATTCAAAGGATTCAAAGGATTCAAAGGACCAGGAGGACCAGAAGGACCAGAAGGACCAGAAGGACCAGAAGGACCAGAAGGACCAGAAGGACCAGAAGGATTCCAAAGAGGACGACAAGTCCAAGGAAGGAAAGGATTCCAAGGACGGCAAAAAGGGCGCCAAGGATGAAAAAGGCACAGCCCCCGAAGACCCTGCGGAATCCAAGGACGGCGAAAAATCCGACGCCGAAGGAACGCTTGGCAACGAACGCAACCCAAAGCAGGAAATGACACCCGAGGAAGCCCGCCAATTGCTCGAAGCATTGCGTGATGAAGAACGCACGGTGATCCCCATTCCACCGCAGCGGCGCACCCGCTTCGCGACTCCTGAGAACTCAACCAAAGGCAAGACATGGTGATTGGAATCCAGAGCCGTATCCTGGCGGCATGGCTTGCAATCCTGGTTGGCTGGGCAGCGTGGTGCCCGGCGGCGGAAGTGGAAGCCCGGCTCGACCGTGATACGGTCACCGCGGGAAACGGCGCGCTGTTGACCGTCCGGATTTCCGGTGGCCGGGCAGGCCAGCCTGAAATCCCCGCAGTTGAAAACCTGATCATCGATCTGCGCGGCCAGAACCCGCAAGTACAGACGTTCAACGGCCGCACCACGGTGTCGGTAACCTATCAATATGCCGTGGGTTCCAACATCCCGGGAGACTATCAGATTCCTGCCATCAATTTCACCGTCGATGGCCAGCAGCTCTCGACCCAGCCTCTGAAGCTCAAGGTCCTCGACGCCGCCGCCGCGAAGCCGCCACCAGGGATTCCACCCAACCCCGCCGCCTCCCAACCCGCCGGCGACGAGCCAGCGGACTCCGGCGACAAACGCTTCGGTTTTCTAACCGTCGAGCTCGCCGCCAGCGCTCGGAAGCATGCCTACGTCGGAGAGATTGCACCGGTCCGCATCCAGGCGTGGTTTCCGATCGATTCCCGCGCCCAGCTCCGCAGCGGCGTTCAGCCGGAAGGCAAGGCCTTCACCCTGCACCATGTGAGCGATGCGCCCCAGCAAACCCAGGAGATCAGGGACGGCAACCGCTATCTTGTGGTGACCTGGTATGGCGGCATTTCGGCGACCAAGGCCGGGAAGTATCCGGCGTCGCTTTCCGTGCAAGCCGTCGTCGCGGTGCGTGATACCTCGGCAGCCAATCCACGCATGAGAACAGGCAGTCCCTTCGACGACATGTTTGTCCCGACGATCCAAAAGGAGGTCACGCTCAAATCCGACGATCAGCAAATCGAAGTGCGGGCGCTTCCCACCCAAGGCCGCCCGGCCGGTTTCACGGGGGCTGTCGGAGAGTTCAAGATCGACGACTGGGAAATTCCTAACAAATGGACGACCGGCGAGCCCCAACAGATCCAGGCCCTCATCAGCGGTTCGGGAAATTTCGCGCTGATGGACGCCCCGGAGCTGGCCCCGGCCGAGGCCTGGAAAACCTACCCCGGCAAGGACGATTTCACCCCGGGCGACGTGGCATCCTTCGCCGGCAGCAAGAGGTTTCAATTCAGCGCCGTGCCCCGCAAGGGCGGCGCACAGGAAGCGGCGCTGGCCTTCAGTTTCTTCGATCCCGCGGCCGGTGATTACAAGACTCTCACCAGCCCGACAAAGAACATTCAGGTCGCCGGGGAAACCATCGCCGATGATCCCGCCACCGATAATCCCGCCACGGGGGGTCCGGTGAAAAAGGACTCAAGTCTCGTCGCCGAGCATCACGAGCTGTCTCCGGCAGGCCCGCTGATTCCGTTAGTTTCCCGGCCTGCCTTCAGCGCGATGTTGGTTTTCAGCGGCGTGCTGTGGGTGGCGGGAATCATCCTCGCGTGGTTTCGCATCCGGCGCGAAAATCCACAACGGCGGGCTCTCGCCGCCATGGAAAAAGCCACCCGCGAGGCGCTCCACCGGGCCGGGCAATGCGCCGCGGCCGGGGATGTCCCCGGCTTTTTCGCCGCCGCCCGTCTCGCCATCCAACAGCGCCTCGGCGCGTTGTGGAATCAGCCGCCCCAGGCCATCACCTTGGCCGAGGTCAATGCCCGCATCCCCCATGACTCGCCGGTTGCCCGCTTCTTCGATGAAGCCGACCGCCACACTTACAGTTCGCAATCGAGTGGCGAGATCCTGCCCCAATGGAAAACGCTGCTCGATGAGTCCCTCGCATCTCTAACGACTTCCGTCCGCTGAAATGAACAAGAACCTCCTTTCCTTCCTGTTCCACATCCTGCTGGGGAGCCCGGCGGTCATGGCCGCGGACACCGCTTGCTTCGCTGAGGCGAACGCACGTTTCAAAGCCGGCGATTTCGCGGTTGCGGCGACTGCCTACGAAACGCTTCTAGCAAACGGCGGACCCCGTGCGTCCGTCTTCTACAACCTCGGCAACAGCTACCATCGCCTCGGCCAATACGGCCCCGCCATCCTCGCTTACGAACGCGCCCGCCTGCTCACCCCGCGCGATCCAGATCTGCTGGCAAATCTGGCCCTGGCCCGCAAGGCCGCCGCCGCTTTCGAGGAAACCGTCGTCCACCCGCGGCTGGACGCACTGATCTGTTATCCCAGCCGGAACGAATGGTCTTGGCTCGTCGCCGGAGCCGCCTTGTTCGTGGGTGGTCTCGCCCTGGTTTGCGGCCTTGTGAACCTCCCGCGGCGCGGCATGCGGCAGGCAGCCCTCGCTTCCGCGGGCCTCGCC
Organism: Prosthecobacter debontii; assembly: GCA_945869465.1. Classification (GTDB taxonomy): domain Bacteria; phylum Verrucomicrobiota; class Verrucomicrobiia; order Verrucomicrobiales; family Akkermansiaceae; genus Luteolibacter. Next base: position 14,810 of record CAMBPB010000023.1, on the reverse strand, counting down.
AGTCTTGCCATTGCTGCCGGATCGGCATGCCTCTATCTGCGGCGCGACGAATCCAATCGTGGCATCGTTCTATCAGAGAACGCCGCCGTTCACCTGTCCCCGTTTGAAACCGCCGCTTCCCTTGGCACTCCGGGCCCGGGACGCATCGTTCACATGCGGAAGGAAAGCGGTGGTTTCCACTATGTCGAAGTGCCGGGAACCACCCTTCGCGGATGGTTGCCGGACAAGGAAGTCGGCGCGATCACGCCCTCGAAGGACGGGAAATGATCACGGCATCCCGGGGCGGCCGCAACTACTTGGCAGGGATTGCCAGCGGCGGATCTATCAGCGCACGGCGATTCTCAATCTTGTCCGATCCGCGCGCCCCTGACGGGCTGGCGGCATCCCGTTTCAAATGGGGAATCCCTTCATCGTCCATGTGAGCCACCACAGTGTCCCACGCCACCATGCCCGTCCGGTCCAGGCGCAGTCGCAGCAGCCAACCGATGCGCTCGGGGCCTTCCTCGAAGCCGTCGAAAACAAAATTTCCAAGGCTGTAAACGATGAGTTTGCCACGGTAATATTCGATGCCCTGAGTGACGTGCGGATGACCGCCAATCACCAGATCCGCACCGGCATCGATCATCAAGCGGGCGAGCGCCTTCTGCCGGTCGTTCTCCCCTTCACTCTCCCAGCCCCAGTGCATGACGGGGATCACGAGGTCCGCCTTGTGATGCGAGCGCGCGAATTTGATATCCGCCAGGACCTGCTCGTCCACACTCCATGCCACGCCCGGCCAGCCCGGACCCGCTTCAAACGAACGCGGCTTGAAATCGTTGTATCCCAACAACGCGATCCGCAGTCCTTTCAATTCCAGCAGATGGGGAGCGCGCGCATGGTCGCTGCTCCGGCCGCCGCCGAAATAGGGCAGCTTGCGTTTTTCCAACAACTCCAACTGCTCAAGGAACGCCGCATGCCCGAAATCCCCGGTGTGGTTGTTGGCGAGGCAAACGAGATCGAAGTGCCGCGCCAACACCGGCATGACTTCCGGATCCGCACGAAACGTCCACGGTTTTTTCACCGCCTGCCCGCCGGTGGCCACCACGCATTCGAGGTTTCCAACACTCGCATCGGCAGCCTTGAAAAGGTGCGCGAACTCTTTGAACGGATCCTCGCCCCTGGCAATCACTTTACCTGGCAGGTCCGCCAGCATGATGTCGCCGGCAAATACCAAATCGATCGTTTCCTCCCGCGCCTGCAACGCCACCAACGCTCCTCCGGAAATCCACACCCACGTGGCACATTTCAGCATGCTGACCACCGACCTTAAACCCGCGTATTGTTTCATCATGATTTCAGAAAATTCAGTCATCGATCCACAATCTTCCCTCCCGGCGCCGCAGCTTCCGGGCACCCGGTAGATTGATCACCGCCGGGTTCGAGGTGTCCAATAATCCAACGGCCCGCGCAAGCAATGTTCGGTCGATCGATGAAATGCCGTGATCGATCAAAAACCTGCGGATCGCCGCGCGTTGCAGATCCGGCGGCAACTTGCGCAGGGCGGGAAGGTGCAACCGGCCCTGCGGATCGAGCACCTTGGCCCGCTCCAACGCTTGGTGTTCCACTTCTTCCCGCTCCGCCGCATCGGCCGCGCCGCGCGCGAAAGATCGAACCGCATCCCGTCCGGAAATCTCCGCCAGCAAGGGAAACACTTCGTTCCGCAAGCGATTGCGGACCGCCACCGGCTCCCGGTTGCTCGCATCCTCACGCCACCGCAATCCACGCGCCTCAAGCCATTCCACCAAATCGGCATGCCGCACCTCCAACAAGGGCCGGACCACTCGCAGCCCGACACCCGCCGCCACCGTGATCCCCTGCTCCTCCCGCATTCCCTTCAGCCCGTGAGATCCCCGCAGCAGATTCCACAAGACCGTTTCGGCCTGATCATCGGCATGGTGGGCGAGCAGAATCCGCGGGCACTGATGTTTCATGGCGCATTCCCCAAAAAACTCGTGCCTGGCATTCCGCGCGGCGGTTTCCATCGATTCCCCCTGCTCGGTCATTCGCTTTCGCACATCGATCCGCCCAAGCTCGCAGTTTAACCCCAAGTCCGCCGCCAGCCGCCGGACAAAGCGCGCGTCCTCTGTCGAGGCCCGCCCCCGCAACCGATGATCAAGGTGGCACACCACGACATCTCGGAATCCCGCTTCCAGCAGCAGGTGCAACAACGCCACCGAATCCGCCCCGCCGGAAATCCCGACCAGCCACCGCTCCCCACGAGGATGTTTGGCCAGCCATGGAATGTCCGCTACGATCACCACGCCCGGAGATTGACGGCATCCCGCAACCCGTGCAACCCTGATCCTCCCGCCGGCCCCAGCACCAAACCCCGGCCTCTTCACCTGGTTCGCCGAAATCGGCTACACGGAAAAAGCCAACTGGCTCTCGTTGCATCATCCTCTTTCGAAAAAGTTGACACGCCTGCAAAAGCGCACAATGTAGATACACCGTTCGAATATTTTCTCCAACTTGTCCCATCATTAATAATAGGATTGGTTTATATTTGTTTATGACACCCAATTTCTTCAAAAACCCCGACACCCGAAATCGCCGTCCCACAGGTGGCTTTGCCTTGGTGGTTACGGTTTCGTTGATGGTGTTGCTGGCGGTGGTCGCCCTGGGACTGCTGACCCTGAGTGCCATTGAATTGCGAGCCACGGCTCAGGGAAACGCCCGGGCTGTCGCTATGGCTAATGCCCGCTTGGCGATGGTGTTGGCGCTCGGCGATCTTCAGAAAAAACTGGGGCCCGACCGCGGCATCAGTGCCTCCGCCTCCCTGGCCGTGAAGGAGGCTCCGCTGGGCGTGACCGGCGCTTGGGAGCCGTGGACGATGAAGGAACAAGGAGTCACCTACGCCAAAGCGGGCAAGTTTCGCGGTTGGTTAACGTCTGCCGCATTATCCAGCACCAGTGAAGCACCTGACAAGCCACCCCACGTCGCCCCCGGCAGCACCAACAGTGTGATTCTTCTCGGCAACGGAAGTTTGGGGGATCGGGCGGCCCTCAAGAGTGACGAAATGCGGATCGCCATGCCCAAGCTTGCCACGACCGATGGGCATCACCCGGGAAACCTCGCCTGGGTCACCATCGATGAAAGCACCAAGTCCAGGCTGGACCTTCACCGCGATCACCCGCTTCCCGCATCGATTGCGAAGATCGCAACAGCGGGAGCACCCGCCACGGATGGCGTGTTCGCCCTCAACCAATTGGAAAATGTCCGGCCTGATGCCGCCCTCAGCGCCAAGATGATCACCTACGGCAGTTCCCAGCTTGCCACCAAGGCCACTTCCCTGCCGAGCTACTCCCCAGACCTGAGCAATTGGTCAATCTCGCTGCTCACCGACCCGGTGGCTGGCGGCGTAAAAAAGGATTTGAGTACGCTTTTCACCCGCGGTCTAACTGCTGCGGAAGCCAAGGAGACTTTGTATGCCCGTGCGGGTCTTGCCACTGGCGCCTCGGATCCGCCGCTATCCCTGCTGGCGGGTTATCATGACCTCTACAAACGCCTCCGAAAGACCACTGGCAACTCGCTGTCCAGCCCGGAAGAAGTGGCAGCCGCGCTCCCACCCGGCTACCAACCCACCGACGCAAGTGGCGTCGTCACTCCCACCCCCCCCACGGTCCCGCTCCTGATTCCCTCGGTTCTGGGCATCGATATGATTTTTTCGCTGGTCGCCAGACCGACCCACAACGCTGACGTTGCAGGATCCGCGTCATGGGAACTCGTCCAGAGGGGATTTCCCTACCGGCTCTATCTGATGTATCTGCCGGTCGTCACCCTTCACAATCCTTACGATGTCCCCTTGGTATTTGATGCCCTCAAGATCAGCTTTGACGACGTGCCGATCGAATTCCAGTTCCAGGCGGACGGCGAGGATCTAACCAAGACGAACTTGGCGCTCAACCAGCTTTACATGAACTCCCAGGGCTCCAAATCCTTCGGCATCACGCTCAAATCCTCAATTGGCAGCAGCCCCACGCCCCTCAGGCTGGGACCAGGACAGACCAAGTTGTTTGGCACGCCGCGGGTCCCGCCCGGTTGGACCTGGCAAGACGAACTCACGACCGGGCTCCAGTTGTTCGATTGGGGCAACGGCAAGACGAAGAGCTTCGAGATGGCACCGCGCCTCATCACCCAATCCACTACCACCGGATGCGGTTTCACCACCGACCACCTGATTCCGGGTGGCAAGACCGCGAAAGGGAGTCAACACACGTGGAAAGCGGCGCAAGCCAACGTGGCCCTGCGGCCGGATACCCGCGTAGGCGTCAAATTCGGACCAGCCACAAGCGCCAACAACCGGTTCAGGGTCTCCATTGAACTCGTCACGGGCAGTTCCTCCACCCCGGCCGGGGTCATCGACATGTCCTTCGAGAGCACCCAGCGTCTCACGGAAATCCTGACGCAAGGCACTTCGGCGCGTTACCCTCAGCCACGGAGATTTCCCGCGCTCTTCCCTGATCCGTTAGTTGATGGAGTATTCACCGCAACTGACATTCTTGAGCCAAATGACCGTCCGATGAAGGATTACGTCAACGCGAAGCCATTTGCCATCTTCAGTTTTACGAGCCGCACGACCAAGGAGTCGTTCTACCATTCACGACCCTTTGCCGACGGATCGCCAGCGGTCAACCTTGCGAAGTTCAATGTCGCCACCGCCAAGGAGGCCCCCGCCGACCTGCCTTTCGAAATGGTGATGATGCCCATCCGCAACAACACCTCCGCACTTGAGGAAATCCGCGCCACCGAAGAAGCCTTCGCCTTCGGTGGTCACGGCACCCTGTTTGGAACGCCGCGCGCGACCTTTTACGAATTCCCGCGGATTCCGATGCAGTCGCTGGCCCAGTTCCGTCATGCCAATCTCGCCGGATCCGGGTTTCATCCGTTCACCACCTACACCGCGGGCGAATCGCGCGCCCACCCGTTGATTCCGTCCACCGCCATGAAGACGGTCTATTCGCCGGACAGGTCCGTGTTGCTGGACCATACTTGGCTGTCGAATACCGCTCTCTGGGATTCCTACTTCCTCTCAACCCTTGCCGACTATTCCGCCACCGCCTTCGACCAGCCCGGCAGCACCGCCGCCGCGGTTCGCACCAAATTCTTCACGAAAGGCGAACCCCTGCTCAATCCACGGATCGTCCCGCTGGTCACCGGCAGCGAGGCGCATCGTGCCATCTCACGCGCGGGTGAACCCGATGGCTGGCGGGACATCGCATCCCGTCTCGCTATCAAGGGCGGATTCAACGTGAACTCCACCTCCGTGGATGCCTGGGCGGCCGTTATCTCATCGCTCCGCGACCTCTCGCTTCTAACCGCGGAAGGGCCCGCCGACACCGGTTTGTTAGCCGCGCTGCCCCGGGTCAGGCAACCCTCCGAAGGCGGCATCGACGGCAAGGCCGCCCTGATTCGCCAGCGCCGCTGGCAGGGGTTTCGCCAGTTGGACAATGACATGATCCAACGACTCGCCAGCCAGATCGTCGCGGAAGTCCGTTCGCGCGGCCCCTTCCTCTCACTCTCCGAATTCGTCAACCGCCGGATCGGCCCGGCCTCCGACGAACGCAGTCTGAGCGGCGCCGTCGAAGCGGCAATCACCAAGACCGCACTCAACGGCTTGATGGCACCCGACGGTATCGATCTCAATGCCGGCAATCTTGGCACGCATAACTATCATACCCGGGCGGCCGCTTACGGGCCCAATACCGCGGCCGCCCCGGGCCACCTCACCCAGGGAGACGTGCTCTCGCTTCTGGGATCGCGACTCACCATGCGGGGGGACACCTTCGTGATCCGGTCCTACGGCGATGCCACCGAAAAAAACGGCAAGGTGCTGGCCCGCGCGTGGTGCGAGGCCGTGGTGCAGCGCTTCCCGGCACATGTCGATCCCACCGATCCGCCAGAGAAACCCCTGGACCAGCTCAACGCCACCAATCAACGCTTTGGCAGAGCCTTCAAGCTGGTGTCCTTCCGCTGGCTGGCCCCCCAGGAGGTCTAACCCCCACTTCGCCGTCCACATGATTTCCCACCGCTTCCGCCGCCGCATAATCCCTGTCCTGCTGTTGGCTCTCGCCGTCCTCCCTTCTTTTTCCTACGGCCAAAATGCCAGGAAAGTCACTTTCCGTCTGCTTTGCTTCGAACATCGCGAAAGCCTTACCAGCGCCAGAATCGATGTTGGCGGCGAATCCGCAAAGTTCCACGAAATGATTCTCCTCACCGGGAATTTCACCGACGAATTCAAAGTATCCTTTCCTGATAACACCATCCGTTTCCACGTCGCCGATCCTGCCCGGCCCGATGGCCGCCGGATCGTTGCCGAAGGCCCGCTGGCCCAAGGCGATCACCAGCTCTTCCTGTTACTCCCCGAGTCCAATGGAACGCGTCCCTATCGGGTCTATGCCATGAATGATGAAGAGAGCGTGTTCCCGATGGGGGGCATTCGCGTCCTCAACCTCTGCCCCAGCCAAATCCGCTTCAATCTCGCCGGCGCGGACATGCAACCGATCGAACCGGGCATGATCGTTGTCTATCCCCCGGTTCTCCGCTTTGACGAATGGGGCATGTACCAAGTGAGAATCGATCTGGCCAGTGCCGGTGGCGACTGGATTCCGGTTTCCTCGCCTTCATGGAAGGCCAGCAAGCTGAAACGCGATCTCATCATCACCATGCTCGACTCTGTCGCCCAGTATCCCCGGATCTCCTATTACAAGGATATTCCGCCCTGGCGCAAGCCGAAACCTGAGGTCCAAAAGTAGCAGGCAAGCCGCCGGAATCATCCAAAACGGCGCATGGCAACAATCCGCCCAGGACTTTCTCCACGCCGCCTTCAAGAAACTCGGCAGGAAAGCCGGAAGCATGCTTATTGAATAAGCATATACCGCCACTGCTCGCAGTCACCTTCGGTGAATGGCAAATAGCGGGGCCTGGACAGCATGCCACGCCGCCCTTGCGGTTCCCCCGCCCCGCCCTTACAAGAGCGGCGTGGAACCGATCCGCTATTTCAACCGTCACACGGGAGCCCTCGAAACCGAACAGGTCTATGGCGAGGGATTCCTGCGCTGGACTTACGGCCATCCGCTGGGGGCCATCGCGCTGGCCGGTTTGGTGAAACGCCCGTTTTTCTCCGCATGGTATGGCCGGCGCATGAGCACCCCGGAATCCGCCGCCCGAGTCGCGCCCTTCATCGCCCGCTATGGACTCAATCCCGCCGATTTTGCCGATCCGCCCGCATCGTTCCGCAGCTTCAACGAGTTTTTTTACCGCCAACTCAATCCGGCCTCCCGCCCGATCGATCCCGACGAATCCAGCGCGGTGTTCCCGGCCGACGGGCGGCACCTCGGCTTCGAGCGGGCCTCCGCGATCGGAGCCGTGTTCGTCAAAGGCCAGAAATTCGACCTCCCCGCCCTGCTCGGTGATGCGGATCTCGCGGCACGTTATGCCGACGGGGCGCTGGTCCTGTCCCGCCTGTGCCCGGTGGATTACCACCGGTTTCATTTTCCGACCGCGGGCGTGCCAAGCGAAACCCGCCTGATTGAAGGGCCGCTGTTTTCAGTTTCCCCGATCGCCCTGCGCAAACGCCTCGCCTACCTCTGGACTAACAAACGCACCATCACCCGCCTCGAAACCCGGGGCTTCGGCACCGTGCTCCTGTTGGAAATCGGCGCGACCTGCGTGGGCACCATCCACCAGACCTTCACACCCGGAAAATCCAGCGCAAAGGGCGCGGAAAAAGGCTACTTCGCATTCGGCGGATCCTCGACCCTCACGATTTTCCAACCCGGAGCGGTGAAACTCGAGGCGGACCTCGTCGCCCACTCGTCCCGGCAGACCGAACTCTACGCGAAAGTCGGCAGCCGCATGGCACACTCCGCTTGACCTTCCACCCGAATGGGGCACCCCTTGCAAAGCTCCGTATGCTCAACTACCTCAAGACGCTCGAACAACACGCCAAGGGAGCCCTGCGGCCCGCAATCGAAGGCCAACTCTCGCCGGCCGAGCGAATCGCACTCTACAAGCAGTTCCTCAAAATCGAGGAACAACGCATCATGCTTCACCACCGTTCGGGTGCCGGCGGCCTCGAAATCGCCACCGACCGCGCGGCTCTCATCGATACGGTCCTCGCCTCGATTTTGGAAGCTTCGCTCAACGCCCGCAAACCCGGTGACTCGCTGCCAATCGCACTGGTCGCCACCGGCGGCTACGGCCGCGCCCTGCTCAATCCGCGCTCGGACATCGATCTCTTGTTTCTGCTGCCGCGCGCCTCTAACAAGCTTCCGCCGCCGCTGCAGGAACTTGTGCAGAACGTGCTCTACCTGCTGTGGGACGTCGGCTTCAAGGTCGGCCACGCCTGCCGCTCGATCGCCGAATGCGTCCAACAGGCCAAGACCGACCAGCAAAACAAGACCTCGCTGATGGATGCCCGGCTGATCACCGGGGATGCCGCGTTGTTCAAACAATTCCAGTCGCGCTTCGCCAAGCAATGCATCGACAAAGGCCAAGCCGCGTTCTTCGAACTCCGCCGGCTGGACTTGCGGAGCCGCCACGAGAAGTATTCCCACACTGTGTTCCTCCAGGAACCCAACGTGAAGGAAAGCTGCGGCGGCATGCGCGATTTCCACACCATCCAGTGGGTCGCCCGCGTCAAAACCGCCAGTGCCAAACTCAAGGACCTCGTCGAGAAAAAATTGCTCACCGCCTCCGCCTGCCGCGAAATCGAGGAAGCCTACGACTTCCTCCACCGCGTCCGCAACGAGCTCCACTATCACACCAACAAGGGCACCGACCAACTCACTCTCCAACTCCAGGGCGTCGTCGCCACCGCCTTCACCTATCCGCAGCGCGACATCCTGCGCAGCACCGAGGCCTTCATGCGCGATTATTACCGCCACACCCGCCATCTCTATCAGCACACCACCTCGCTGATGGAGGCCTTCCAGATCGAGCAGGATTCGCGCTCCGAATCCGGTTTCCGCTCGTTCCTCACCTTCCGGAAAAAAAGCCGCGAGGAGTTCGACGGCTTTATCGCCCGCAACGGACGTCTGTTCCCGGCAAACCCGGACATCTTTAAGGAGGATTCCCACCGTCTGATGCGGCTGTTCCAACACTGCCAGGTCCGCAACCTCAAACTCAGCCCCCAGATCCGGCGGCTCATCGCCAATCACTGGGCGGACATCGACCGCCCGTTCCGTTATGCCAAAACCAACCGGCTGATTTTCCAGGCCATCCTCGAACGCAAGGGCGAGGTCGCCCGCATCTTGCGCCTCATGCACCGGATCGGCTTCCTTGGCCGCTACCTGCCGGAGTTCGGCGCGCTCGACTGCCTCGTGCAGCACGAGTTTTTCCATCGCTACACCGCCGATGAACACACGCTGCGCTGCATCGAGTGCCTCGACCAATTGGTCTCGGACACCAACCCGCGCAATGAGATCTATCGACGCCTGTTCCATGAAATCGAGGATCCCTACGCGCTCTATCTTGCCCTCATCCTGCACGATACCGGCCGCGCCGAAAACGTGCGCGAACACATCGACGGCTCGGCCATGCTCGCCGCCCGGCTCTGCACCCGGCTGCAGATCCAAGGCGCCCGCCGCACCCTGATCATGTTCCTCGTGGACAACCACCTCACCTTCTGGCGCACCGCCACCACCCGCAATCTCGACGACCCGGAAGTCATCGCCGAGTTCGCCGCCATCGTCAAAAACCGCTCCAACCTCGACGCTCTGCTGCTCTTCACCTACGTCGATTCCAGCGGCACCGCGCCCGATGCCTGGAATGGCTGGAAGGAGAGCCTGATGCTCCAGCTCCACTCCGCCGCCCGCAGTTTCCTCGAAAGCGGACGCGAGGAATACGGCAAGAAACTCGACGCCGACCGCCTCGCCCTGCACGACGAAGTCATCAACAGCATGCGCGAGGACTATCACCCGGACGTCAACCGACACTTCGAACGCATGCCCGCCTCCGCATTCCATTTCCGCCAGGCCGCGCACATCCTCACCCAGGTGCGCACCGTCCGGCATTTCCTCCAGCGCGAGGCCGAATCCGCCGACCCGCTCGCCTCGTGCATCAAGTGGATCGACCACACCGACAAGGGCTACACCGAACTCGTGCTCGCCACGCGCGACAGGCCGTTGCTGCTGGAAAAAATCTGCTGCGCGCTCGCCTCCGAACAAATCAACATTCTATCAGCCGATCTGTTCACCCGCACCGACGGCATCGTGGTCAACATCTTCCGCGTCTGCACCACCAACTTCGAACCGGTCGCCACCGCCTCCACCCGCAAGCGTTTTCTCGATACCTTCGAAGCCGTTCTCGCCGCCGCCGACTACGAACCGGAACGCTACCTGCGCCGCCGCGTCAATTTCCTCAAACCCCGCACCGATCAGGACATCCCGGTCCCGGTCCGCGCCTTTGTCAGCAACGAGCTTCACCCATCCTGCTCCACCGTGGAAATCCAGGCGCTCGACCGCATCGGCCTGCTCCACGACCTCTTCCACACCATCAACCAATACGGCCTCAACACCGCCCACGCCCGGATCTGCACCGAAAAAGGCGTCGCCATGGACACCCTCTACATCACCACCGCGGAGGGAGGCAAAGTCGAAGACCCCGTAATCCTGCGGCAACTCGAAGAACGCTTCTCCGTCCTCATCGCCCGCCCGGATACCCAGGAATGATGGCTCCCACGCTCCAAAGTCGTGCACGACTTCAGTCCTTGCCTACGCTTTACGCCCGCTTCCATTGGTCCTAATCTTGCACGGCATGCGATGGTTCACCGCACTTTTGATTTACCGCTTGTTGCTGCCGCTGCTTTTTATCGCGGCGTTCCCCGGTTGGATCGTGAAAATGTTGCGGCGCGGCGGATTTGGCACGCGGCTCGGCGAACGGCTGGCGCTTTATACCACACCCTCCGATTTCGAACCCCACGCCGCGGTGCATGTGCATGCCGTGAGTGTGGGGGAATCCCTGCTCGCCCTGAAACTCATCCGCGAATGGCTGGTCCGCGAACCCGAACGGCGGTTCGTGCTCGCCACCGGCACTGCCACAGGCCACGCGGTGGCAAGCGCCGCGGGCATTCCTGAAGTGCGCGTCACATATGCGCCGCTCGATTTCCCATCGATGATCAGCCGCTATCTGAACCGCTTCCAACCCTCGCAGCTCGTTCTAATCGAAGGCGAAGCCTGGCCTCTTCTGTTACTCGCCTGCCGCAAACGGAACATCCCGGCAGCCCTCGTCAATGCGCGCATGTCTCCCAGGTCCGCCCGGCGCTACCGCAAATTCGCCGCATGGGTGCGCCCGCTGTTCGCGCTGCTGGATGCCGTCGCCATCCAAGAACCGGAGGACGCGGATATCTGGCAGAACCTCGGCGTGGACCCGCGGCGGATTCATAACACCGGCAGCCTCAAATTCGATCCCGGCGGCACCACCCGGCCCGCAAGGCGTCCGGAATTCCAACAGATGCTCGACTCCTTTGGCAACTATCGCCCGGTCATCCTCGCCGCCAGCACCCATGGCGATGAAGACGCCTGGATCGCCTCCGCCATTCGCCGGGCCGCGCCCGCTGCCTTGCCGGTCATCGTGCCTCGCCATGCCGAGCGACGCGCCGAGGTCAAGGGCGAGCTCGAACGCGCCGGATTCGAGGTGGTGCTGCGCACGCAGTTTCATGATCCTGCCGCGACCGGAAATCGCCACCACGTTTTCCTCATCGACTCCACCGGCGAACTGCGCGATTGGACGGCCCATGCCGCCGTGGTAATCATCGGCAAAAGTTTCCTCGCCACCGGAGGCCAGAACCCCGCCGAGGCGATCCTCGCCAACAAGCCGCTGATTATCGGCCCTCACATGGAAAACTTCGAACCCCTCGCCTCTCGCCTCACCGCAGCCCACGGATGCATCCTCGCCCTTGATGAAACCAGTCTTGCCTCAGCCATCATCACCGCTCTGGATTCGAAAACGGCGGAGGCCATGACTCGAAACGCCGCCCATGTCCTCGCCCGCCATGACGGCGCGACCCAACGGATTTTGGCGTTGCTGAACTCACTCCACCACTCGCCAAAATGACCCAACGCGGAGTTTGTCATTTTCAAAATCGCTCTCTAGTCTCTGCGCCGTGAGCGATTCCGAAAACGATCCATTGAGCGGCCTCCTGTCCAGTTTTGCCCTCGGCCCCGCATGGGCGCGCGCCGCCGGCCCCCAACCCGAGCGCACCCCCAAACCAGAGCCCAAGGCCGGGGATCGCCCGCCGCGCCGCGAGGATCGCGGACCCGACGAGCGCCGAGGCGGCTCACGCGATGGCGACCGCGAGGGAGCCCGCCGGCCATTCCAACGCCGCGAGGAACGCTACGACGAACGCCGCGGCCCTTCCCGCGACGAAGAGGCTCCGCCCGCCGATGGAGTGCGGGTGACACTCGTCCCCGACGCACAGGCCGTTCACCTCATCGGCAAGGAAATCCATCAGGTGGCGCGAGTCTATCCGCTTTACGATGTCGCCAAAATCCTTCTGGCAGAACGCGCCCGCTGCCGGGCGGTGTTCGAAGCGCCGACACCGCGCGCGCCGCTGTTTCGCGGCAAACTCGACGAGACGGTATTCCTCACACGCGACGAAGCTCTCCGCCACCTGTGGCAGTCCGAGTTGCGCAACCAATTCATCGAGGAGGAAACCATCGAGGTCGCTCCGCCAACCGGAAATTTCCTGGTGGTCGCGCGTTGCGGCATGTCCGGCGAATGGCTCGGCCCGCCGAATTTCCACTCCTATCAGATCAACCTGCGCCGCCTTCACCGCGAGCGTTTTTCCAACATCCCCTTCGCCGTTTATTCCTCAAGGGTCCGCACTGAGCGTGGCGAGGAAGCCGTCACCGCCTGGTTGGAAACGATGAAAAAGAAAACCCACTGGCGGATCAAAGGCGATGCGGACGACGCGTGGATCGAGGATCGCACGGAAGCCGAGCGCGCTCTGGCCACCCGTTGTTTCGAGCGGGCCTTCGCCGAAGTCCGCACCACCGAGGTGCTCGCTTCCATTCCCGCGCCGAATCTATCACCCTCGTTGCTCACCTCACTCAAGCTCGCGGGCAACCACGCCCGCAACCACCCGGCGATCCTGATTCCCGCCGTGTGCCGGGCCGTGGAAACCGAACACCTGCCGGTTTTTAAACGCCAGGGAAAACTCCTCACCGGCCCCGCCCGCCCGCACCCGCTGCCGCAAGGTGCCGTGCTCGCCGAACGCCCCGGCATCATGGTCGATTGGATCCGCGCGAACAAACCCGCGAAACTCGAAGGTCTCTGGAAAGCCGTTCTGCCCGAAGGCAGCACCGCCCCGCCCGCGGAATTCGCCGCCGACCTCTTCTGGCTGCTCCACCAAGGCCACATCCTGCTCTTCACGGACGACACGCTCGTCGTTCAGGAAACCCGTGACAATTCCACGCCCAATCAAGCCGCCGAATCCAAGGACGGCAAAGCCAGCAAGAAGAAAAAGAAATCCGCCCGGCAAATCCCCTTGGACGAAACGAATCCTGCCACCCTTCCTCCCCCGCCCGTGAATGAGGCTCCTGCCGAGGACGCTCCTGCCGAGGACGCTCCTGCCGAGGACGCCCCTGCCGAGGACGCCCCTGCCGAGGACGCTCCCGCCGAGGACGCTCCCGCCGAGGACGCTCCTGCCGAGGACGCTCCTGCCGAGGACGCTCCTGCGGAACCTACCGCTGAAGAGAACCCGGCACGGATGGAGGATAATTCCACTTCTGAATCGACTGGGGAAAATGCCGAACAAGCCCCCGCTATCGAAGCAAGCGAGCCTACGGCAACGGATGTCCCTAATCCCATCGCGGAACTTCCTGCGGAACTTCCACCTTCGCCAGAATCCAGCGACGACGACGAATTATCGAAAAATCCAACCCACGGGGGTTGACGATCTCTCTCCGCTATGGTTCAAACCTCCCGACCCGCTTTCAGGAACGATGGCTGAGTGGTCGAAAGCACTCCCTTGCTAAGGGAACGTACGGGTAACCGTACCGAGGGTTCGAATCCCTCTCGTTCCGCCATCTGGTCATTTTGTGACCATTCCTGCGTCTTTCGTTGATTCTGCGGGCTTTCGTGCGTCTCTGGATTCTGTTGGTGATGCATGGTTGTGCGTGGTTGAACGGTGATTTGTCAGAAATCCGTCAGAAATCGGGTGTTCATTCTGTCGCGGATTTGGAGTGGATTTGAATCCCGACAAAATCACGCCGCCCGGAATCCGGGAGTCGGCATGTCTGGTCAGGTTCTCTTCCATCCGTCATACCTCTGCCAGATCGGCGAGTCGGATCAAGGTCTTTCCGCATACTTAGAATTGGCGGGTAGAGGTGATTATATTTGCTTCAACATTCTTGTTTCAATTAACCCCTCAAAATAGCTCCTTAGGCGTTCGACCTGACTGATCTGCCTTACGATAACGCCGGCCTCAATATTCCTATTTTGGCCGGCCTCGGTGAAGTTGGCAGACGTCACGAGCGCTACCTCATGGTCGATAATTACGACCTTGGCGTGCATGACGCCAGATAACGATTTATCCTTTTCTATGAAGACTCTTGGATCATGCAAAAACTCAGGTTCCCGACTGCCTGACCAGTAATCAGCGAGAAACTTTGCCTTGAAGCGGTTGGCCACAATGGGCAGTGATTCTTCTGGGCTTTTGCGTTGATGGGAAAGGTCAACGATGAAACGGACTTGGAAGTCCGAGTGATGTTCCATCTTTTCGGCCAATGGCGCTAGCAGTTCGCGACAGTGGCTAAACACATAGCTGGTAA
>CAMBPB010000022.1 GCA_945869465.1 Prosthecobacter debontii | reverse complement strand
TTCCACTCCGGCTTCCCAAAATCGAGTCCCTCGCCACTCCAACCTTGATCCCCAATCCATGATCACCTATCTCTTTCCCGCGCCCCACCACACCAGCTTAGTTTAGCCCCTCCGTGGTCGAACTTTCGGGTCCGCCTCATTCGAGTCTTGCCGCAAACTGACGAGTGTGACGATCCCCACAAGCGTGACGAGCATCGGGGATTATGCGTTTTATGACTGCAGCGGCCTGACGAGCGTGACGATCCCCAACAGCGTGACGAGCCTCGGGGATGGGGTATTCGAGGAGTGCAGCGGCCTGACGAGCGTGACGATCCCCAACAGTGTGACGAGCATCGGGTATATGGCGTTTTATAACTGCAGCGGCCTGACGAGCGTTACGATCCCCAACAGCGTGACGAGCATCGGGGATGGGGCATTCGAGGAGTGCAGCGGCCTGACGAGCGTGACGATTGGAAACGGCGTGACGAGCCTCGGGGATTATGCGTTTTATGACTGCAGCGGCCTGACGAACATCACCTTCATTGGCAACGCGCCCGAACTGGGGGATGAGGTTTTTTACGGGGTGACGGCCTCGGCGTCGTATCCAGCTGCGGCGACGGGCTGGGGCGCGAGCTATGGCGGCCTGACGACCATCATCCTTCGCTACTTAAGCGATGCGCAATTGGCCAGCCGGGACAGCCAGCAGCGGGCGCTTGGGCAAACTGACGTGACCAGCGCTCCGAACACTTACGGCCTCTACAACCTCTCGCAGGTGCAGGCGCTGAACGTGGGCACACCGCTGCTGACGCGGGACACGGTGAGCAACAAATTCAAGCTGACGATCAAGGCGAAAAAGAGCACGGATCTAGTCAACTTCAGCGATATGCCTTTCTCGGCGGGGGACGCGGTGATCAACAGCAACGGCGAGATGGAGTTCCAGTTCGCCTCGCCGGACAACGCGGCGTTTTTCCGGATCGAGTCTCGCTGAGTCTCGCTGTATTGCTTGTTAGGCGGGACTGACCCTATCGACTATCGAGACCCTATCGATGCGACCGACCGCGCGGAATCACTCCACGTTCTGCACCTGCTCGCGGATTTTCTCCAGCTCGGTCTTGGCTTCGACGATGGCCTGAGCGATGCCGGCGTCGTTGGCTTTGGAGCCGATGGTGTTAAATTCGCGGAACATTTCCTGACAGAGGAAGTCGAGCGCCCGGCCCGGGGCTTCGGCGGCACCGAGGTATTCGCGGAATTTCGCGAAGTGGGAGTCGAGGCGTGTTAGCTCCTCCGAGACGTCGCAGCGGTCGGCGAAGAGCGCGAGTTCCTTGGCCACGCGCTCGTCCGCGGGATCGAGGTCGAGGCCGGCTTCGCGCAGGCGTTTGGCTAACAATTCCCGCTGGCGGACCGGCCGGCCGGGCGCGTCGTCGGCGATTTTTGCGGTGAAGGAAAGCAAGGTGTCAATGCGGGTGAGGAAGTCCTCCTTGAGATGGCGGCCTTCGGATTCGCGCATGGAGGCAAGCGCTGCGAGCGCGTCCTTGAGTGCGGGTTCGATGGCCAGCCAGGCATGTTCGGAATCGATCTCGCCGTTTCCTAACATGATGATGCCCGGCTGGCGGAGGTAATCGGAGGCGGTGGGCAGCAGCGCATGACCGACGGTTTTTCCGAGGTCGATGAAGGCGTTGTGAAACGCGCGGGCCAGCGCGGCATCCAACTGGATGGTGGCGGCGGTGCCTTGGGCGCGATCCAGATTGATCGAGACCTGGATGCGGCCCCGCGAGACGGTTGCGAGCACGGTTTTGCGAATGCGGCCCTCGAGTTCCGCGAGTTCGCGCGGGGCTTGGACGACCACCTCCGCCTGCTTGCGGTTGACCGCGCTGATTTCGATGGTGGAATGCCATGTGTCCGTCGCCGCGGAGGCGCGGCCGAATCCTGTCATTGAGTGCATGGATGAGAGATGGGGGATGAGGGCTTGAGGATGCAAGAGCGAAGATTTGGGAGAACGATGGCGAAAGGGGAAATTGCCCGTTGCCTCCCGGGGAAGGCTCGCCCAAGATCCAATCCGCCGATGGCCGAAACCCCGCCCGCCGTTGAAATCCGCGATCTGGTGAAAGACTTCAAGACGTCGTTCCGCCGGGTGCCGCTGCGTGCGGTGGACGGCGTCTCGATCCGCATCATGCCGGGAGAGGTGTATGGATTGATCGGACCTAACGGCTCGGGGAAATCCACCACCATGAAGGCCCTGCTCGGTCTGGTGGCGCCCACCGCCGGCCAGTGTGCGATTTTCGGCAAGGATTCGCTCAAGGTGGATTCGCGCAACGACGTGGGGTTTCTGCCGGAGAATCCGTATTTCTACAAACACCTGAGCGGCGCGGAAACCCTGCGGTTCTATGGCAAACTCTGCGGGCTGGGCGGTCGGATTCTGAAGGAGCGTGTCGATGAACTGCTGGCGCTTGTGGATCTCACCGGCGCGCGCGACCGGCGGCTCGGCGGTTATTCGAAGGGCATGCTCCAGCGCATCGGGCTGGCCCAGGCGCTCATTCAGGAACCACGCCTGGTCATCCTCGACGAACCCACGGCCGGCGTGGACCCGGTGGGCTCGCGCCAGATCCGGGATCTGATCCTCAAACTGCGCGAGCGCGGCATCACGGTGTTTCTTTGCTCGCACCTGCTGGAACAGGTGCAGGAAGTCTGTGATCACGTGGGCATCATTTTCCAAGGCAAAATGATCAGGGAAGGCCGCCTTGATGACCTCATCGCGATTGAAGACCAAACCGAGATTGTCCTCCGTGACGCCCCGCCGGAATTGATCGCGCGAATCGCCTCGCTGGTAGCAAGCACACCCGGCGCGGCCATGGTGCGCAGCGGCAAACCCCGGACCACGCTGGAGCGCCTTTTCCTGCGCGAAATCCGCGAAGAAGAACGATGAACACCGCCAGTCACACCCCGCTGAAGGGCTCGCACACGGGTCGCATCCTCGTCATCGCGACACACACCTTCACGCAGCTCGCGCGCATGAAGGTGTTCTATTTCCTCGCGATCTTCGCGGTGATTGCGATCGCTAGCAATTTTTTCGACCTGCCCCAGCACGCGGGGCCGGAGGCGCTGGGTGCCAACGTGCTGCGTTCTATCAAGAGCTGGTCGCTTGGCGCGATGACCTTGTTCTCGGTGGTGCTTTCGATTGTGGCCACCGCGCTGTTACTGCCGAAGGACGTGGAGGACCGGACGCTCTACACGATCCTGGCGAAGCCGGTGCCGCGTCTCGACTATCTGATTGGAAAACTGCTGGGCGTGCTGATGCTGGTTTTTGTTTCGCTGGCACTGATGGACGTGCTGATGACGGTGGTGCTGCAAATCCGGACTTCGATGGTGTTGGAACAACAGGAAGCGATGGCCACCGCGATGGGTTGGACGCAGGATGCCATCGCCTCGATGCGTGTGGAAACGCTGGCCAACGGCCCGAATGGATCGCTGCAAGGCGCGGTTTTCGCGGTGTTCCTGCGGGCGTCGATCATGGCATCGCTGGCGCTGCTGATCTCCACGTTTTCGTCGAGCACCCTGTTCACCACGATTGTTAGTTTCCTGATCTATTTCATCGGCCACTTCCAGGCGGATGCGCGCGACGTCTATCTCCATGCCGGTCAGGCGGGGGAGGGGGGGGTCGCACGAATCGCCTCGCTGCTGGTGTCGCTGGTGCTGCCGGATTTTCAACTTTTCAATGTGATCGACGCGGTGATCGAAGGTCAGGCGCTGCCCCTGCTGATGCTGGGGAAACTCACGCTGGTCGGGTTGTATTACGCGTTCTTTTTCACCATCGCGTCGTGGTTCATCTTCGCGGACAAGGAATTCTGAACTCATGAACTATTGGCGCAAACCTTGGATCCTGGCGCTCGCGTTGCTCGCGTTCGGTGCCGTGCGCCTGCCCTTTGAGGCTGGGCTGAGCCGCGATCTTCGCGCCGCCGGCCTGTTTCCCGCGCCGATGGAGATCAGCACGCGCGAGCGGATCGATCAAACCAGCTCGGCCGTCGCCCTCGGCGGCTTGCGCACGCTGGTGGCCACCTTTCTCAATCTGCGGGCGTATGGCTTTTTCACCGAAAAGCGCTGGGCGGATGTGGCGGATACTTTTGAGACCATTGTCGATCTCGCCCCGCGCACTCGATATTATTGGGAAACGGGATCCTGGCATCTGGCATACAATGCCTCATCCTACTGCATGAACGATTCGAAACTCCCGCCGCTGCGCCGCCGCGAAGCTTGGCGGGCATCCATCTTGAGTGGCCGTGCGTTTCTGGAGCGCGGCATCCGCAACAACCCGGACGATTGGAGCCTGCATGCCAACCTGGGTTTCCTGCTCTCCGATTCGAACAAGTTCCCGGCATTTCAGGACCCCGATAAAACTTTCGCGGCCGCGGCCGAGGCTTACCGGCGATCCGCGCAAACCGGCAAAGCCCTCGACTACGTCCAGCGCGCCCGGTTCTACTCGCTCGCCCGGGTGGCGGGGCGGGAAAGCGAAGCCCTGGCCCTCGGCCGCAAGCTGTATGCGGAAAGCGGCAAAAACCGTACGCCCACGCTGCTGATTCTGCTGCTGGTGCTGGAAGCCCGCGAAAACCCGTCGATGGATGTCGCCGGACGCGCCGTCGAGTGGTTCAAAACGCCGGAAAAAGCATACGACGCGCTCTCCGGCCATTGGCAGCGCACCCGCGAGCGTTTCCCGGTGTATGGTGTGGCGGGTGCCATTGAGTCCCTTGAAAATTCGCTGTCCGTTCCCAAGGAAAAAAGCATTCTCGCCAAACCCTTGCCGCCGCCGCCCAACCCCGACGATTGGTTTCGCAAATGAAGCCGACAGGTTTGCTCTCGACAGTCCCGTCAGAAGCGCAAGACTTGCCCAACCATTCCCTGTTTTTTCATGCGGATCGCTCTTTTCGGTGACATACACGCCAATCTGGAAGCTCTCGAGGCTGTTCTCGAAGACGCCGGAAAACAGGATGTGACCGACTATGTCTGCATGGGCGATATCGTCGGCTACAACGCCGATCCCTCCGCCTGCCTGGAACGGGTGCGGGCGATGGATTGCCCCACCATCAAAGGCAACCACGACGAGGACGCCTCCGGCACCCACTCGCTTGACAGCATGAACCCGGTCGCCGCCGCCGCCCTCGAATGGACGCGCCAGCAACTCAGCGCCGAGCAACGCCAGTGGCTCAGCCACCTGCGCATGGTGCGCCAGGTTTCCGACTTCACCGTGGTGCACAGCACGCTCGACCAGCCCTTACTCTGGAACTACGTGACCAACCGCTTCGACGCGTCGTCGAATTTTTCCTATCAGTTCACCCAGATCTGTTTTCACGGCCACACCCATGTCCCGCGCGTTTACGTCAAGAGCGACCGCGTTCAGGAAGTGCCCGCCGAGTCCGTGTCCATCGAAGACGGGGCGAAATACTTCATCAACGTCGGTTCCGTCGGCCAACCGCGCGATGGCGACTGGCGCGGTTGTTACGCGATCTACGACCTCGATCACAAACTGGTGGTGTTCCGGCGCGTCGAGTATGATCTTGCGAAAACCCAGGAGAAAATCATCGCCGCCGGTCTGCCGCCGATGCTGGCCGAGCGCATCGCGGAAGGCCGGTAGCCGCAACCGGATTTCACCGAAGCTTCATCCGTTCTTCACAGGCGCCGTCCAACTTTCGCTCCGTGGAAACCCCCAGCGCATCCGCCGGCAATCGATTGGGTCTGAATCGCCGCAACGCCCTGCGGTTGCTGACCGCCGGAATGGCCGGCATCTTGGTGGACGGAACCTGGCTCGAACCCGGGAGATTGTCCGTCACGCGGCAGGATGTCCGGTGCAAACGGCTGCCTCCCGGGCTTCAGGGACTCCGGATCGGATTGCTCGCCGACTTCCATTTTCGGCCGGATCAGGATGCCGAACTGGTGGCCAAAACGCTCGAAAAAGTCCGCGAGGAAAAGCTCGATCTGATCGCCCTCGCGGGGGACTTCGCGGACTCGGAAGCAAGTGTGCTGGCTCCGCTGCTGGAGATTCTCGGGCAGATGCAGGCGGCGCACGGCGTTTTTGCGGTGATGGGCAATCATGACGGATGGAGCGCCGGGCGGGACGTGACACGGCGGGCCTTCGAAAAGGCCGGCATCGCGTTTTTGATCAACCGCCACAGCCTGCTGTCGATCCGCGGCCAATCCCTGGCGGTTGCAGGCACGGATTTCGTCTGGCGCGGCAGACCGGACGCGGCCCGGACGCTCAAGGGAATCCCCGCCGACACGCCCGTGCTCGCACTCGTTCACGAGCCGGACTATTTCGACACCATGATCGCCCGGCGCGACATCCTGTTGCAAGTCTCCGGCCACACCCATGGCGGCCAATGCCGGGTGCCGCTGCTCGGTTACGCGCCGGTCAAAGTCAGATACGGCCGGAACTACGTGTATGGCGGTTTCTCCCGTGGCGACTCTAATCTGTTTGTCACCCGCGGCGTCGGCACCACCGGCCCGCGGGTGCGCTTCGCCTGCCCGCCGGAGTTGGCGATTTTGACTCTGCGCGGCCCTGTCGGCTGAGTGCCGGACGGTAATTTCTCGATGACTGGCATGTCCCTCGCGGGCCGCAAGATTGGGTGAATGCCTCAGGATTCAATTCCGCGCTTCAGTTCGTCGCACCGCCAGCGGAACTTTTTTTGAAATGTCGTCTCAATGCGTGGCCACCTTCACGAGCAGTCCGGTTTTGCGGACATGGCGCAGGTTGGCCGCGAAGAACCAGGCCGCGAGCCCGCCCCACACCAGGTTGAGGAGGAAGGCGGATTGCACGTGACCCCATGGGGTGGGCTGGCCTGATAAAACGGCGCGCATGCCTTCGAAGATCGGCGTGCACGGCAGGGCTTTGGCGATCGGCTGGAGCCACGCGGGAAGCACCGAAACCGGATAGAACACGGCGGCCAGCGGCTGGATGAAAAACGGCACCGCCCAGGCCAGGCTCTCGGCGGCCTGCCCCCAGCGCATGATCAGGGCGGTGGAAACCATGCCCAGAAACCAACCGAACAACATCAGGTTGCCAAGAAACGGCAGCAGCGCGAGCCCGAGATCGGCGAGGTGGAAGCCATAGGCCAGCGCCGCCACCACCGCGAGGATGATCAGGGTGACGCCGACGCGCAACACGCCCACCAGGCAGGTCGCGGCGACGTATTCGACGGTTCGCACGGGTGCGACGAAGACGTTGAGCAGGTTGCGGGTCCACACGTCCTCCAGGAAGGAAATGGCGACTCCCTGCTGCGAACGGAACAGGACATCCCACAGGATCATGCCTCCGATCAGAAACGTGATGGTGGTGGGAACCTCCCCCGCGCCGCTCTTCTGCAAATAGACGGTTAGAAAACCCCAGACCAGGAGATCGACCAGCGGCCAGAAGACCAGTTCGACGAAGCGCACCGGATGGCGGGTGTAGAGAAACACATAACGAAGGACGAGCGCGCTGACGGTGTGGAAAGAGAATGGCATGGGAGCGGAACGGGATGGGGTGGGAGGGTCGCGCGGAACTTATTCGAGGCCGATCGCCTCGATTTCGCCGCGGGCCACGCCGATGAAAAAGTCCTCCAGCGATTTGCGCTTGAAGCGCGCCTGCACCTCGGCGGGCGTGCCTTCGGCGAGCACCTTGCCGCCGTGAAGAAACACCATCCGGTCGCAGACCTCCTCGATGTCGCGCATGTTGTGCGAGGTGTAGAGGATGGACAACCCGGTTTCCGTCTGCAGGCGGCGCAGCAACTTGCGGACGCGGTCGGCGATGTCGGGATCGAGCGAAGCGGTGGGTTCATCCAGCAACAGCAGGCGCGGCTTGTTGAGCAGGGCCTTGGCCAGGTTGACGCGGGTGGATTCGCCGGCGGAGAGCGTGCCGGTGACGGATTTGCGAAGGTGGGCGATGTCGAGCAATTCGAGCAGTTCGGCGATGCGTTGTTGCGGCTGCGGCACCCGATAGAGCCGGGCGAAGACGGTGAGGTTCTGCCAGACGAGGAGATTGGACGGCAGGCTGGTGTAGGCCGAGGAAAAGTTAACCTGGCGGAGGATTTCGATGCGGTGTTTCCAGAGATCGAGGCCGAACATGCGGACGGAGCCGGAAGTCGGCGTGGTCAAGCCGAGCAGGAGGTTCATCGCGGTGGTCTTGCCGGCGCCATTGACGCCCAGTAGGCCGAGGGATTCGCCCGCCGCCAGCGAGAAGGAAAGTCCGCTCAGAGCAGTGGAATCGCCGAAGATTTTGACGAGTCGATCCGCTTCAAGAATGGGGGTGGCAGGTGGCATTGCTCAAGGCTGGCATCATCCGGCGGAACTTGCCAATCACAATAGGCTGGCGAGCGATGGGATCGACAACCGGCAAACGAGCGGTCACGTTCGCCGGACATTCCCGATCTTCCATGCCAGCCACCGCGAGCCGCCTTTCCGTTTTCACCGAATCCGTCATCCGCGGCACGACCCGGCTGGCGAACCAACATGGCGCGATCAATCTGGCGCAGGGGTTTCCGGATTTCGATCCGCCGGAAGAGTTGCTGGCCGCATTGGAGCAAGCCACCCGCGGACCCCACCATCAATATGCGGTGACTTGGGGCGCGCCGCGTTTCCGCGAGGCGCTGGCCCGGAAAATCCAGCGTTTCACGGGCCTGCCGATTCATCCGGACGCACACCTCGTGGTGACCTGTGGCAGCACCGAGGCGATGATGGTGGCGATGATGACCGCCTGCAATCCGGGCGACAAGGTGATCATCTTCTCGCCCTTTTATGAAAACTACGCGGCGGATGCGATTCTCTCCGGGGCGGTGCCGATCTATGTGCCGTTGCGGCCGCCGGGCTTCGGTTATGATCCGGCGGAACTGGGGCGCGCGTTTGCGCAAAAACCCAAGGCCATCGTGATTTGCAATCCCTCGAATCCGACCGGCAAGGTTTTCACCCGCAACGAGCTGTTGGAAATCCTCCGGCTGGCCGAGCAACATGATGCCTTCGTGATCACCGACGAGCCGTATGAGCACATCGTTTTCGCGCCGCACGAACATGTGTATTTCGCGGCGCTGCCGGGTGCCTTCGAGCGCACGATCACTTGCAACTCACTGTCAAAAACCTACTCGATCACCGGCTGGCGCCTGGGCTACGTGCAGGCCGCCCCGCAGGTCATCGCGCAGGCGAGGAAGGTCCACGACTTTCTAACCGTGGGTGCGGCGGCACCCTTGCAGGAGGCGGCGGTCGCGGGGCTGGAACTGCCGGACAGTTATTATGACGGACTGCGCGATCTCTACACCGCCAAGCGCGATCTGTTTCTCGGGCTGCTGCGCCAGACCGGTCTGTCATTCACCGAGCCGCAGGGCGCTTACTATGTGATGTTGGATATATCTCCGCTCGGGTTTGCCACGGACACCGAGGCGTCCGAGTGGCTGATCCGGGAGATCGGCGTCGCCGGGGTGGCTGGCTCGAGTTTTTTCCGGGAGCCGGTGAATCATCTCATCCGCTTCCATTTCGCCAAGAACGCCGACACATTGCTGGCCGCGGGCGAGCGCTTGCTGAGATTGCGTCAAGGCCGCTGAGCGGGTTCAAGGGACGGGAGCTCCGGCGCCTGGCGCCTGGCTGCCGAGCTGGCGTGCGGCGATCAGATAGGCCAGCACCGCTTGTTCGTCGGCGCTGTCGATTTTGGATTTCCGGCGCATTTCCGGCATGATCTCGTGGGTGAGTTCGGCGACCTCGTATTTGGCGGGATCCTCGAACGGGTGGCACTTGGCGCACTTTTCCTGATGGATGATGTAGCCACGTTCCAACAGGGATTTCGGCACCCGCGATACCTGCGCGAGTTCCCTCGTCACGGGAGGCGCGAGGTAGGCCGGACCGCAGGAGCCTGGCAGCAGAACGATCGCCACACCCGCGAGAGTGTGACGCAGAACGCTTGCGGAAACAGATAGATGCCGCGCGGGTTTCATACTCAGAAATCCACGGCGAAGATGGTGCGGAGCTGGAAGTCCGGCTCGTCGGAGAGTGATGTCACCTGCCAGAGTCCGGTGAGAGCGCAGGAGAAGCGCTTGGTCCGCCATGAGACATTCGGCCCGAGATAGACCGCGCTGTCACCGATGGTGTCCACATCCGGAACGGCGATTTCATGCAGGGCTTCCGCGCCAACCGACCAGGAGGGATTGATTTGATAACTCACGCCGGCACTTTGCATCAGCTCCGCCTGGTCGTTTTCGTAATCGTCCTCCCATTCGATCTCACCGCCAATGTTGTAAACGAACATCCACTGGCCGATGTTTTTCTGCAGCAGGAACTTGGCCTCAAGCTCGATGAAGTCGTCGCTGCCTTTGATTTCACCATAGAGTGCGGAGCCGAAGGGCGTGGTGTTCGGATCGGTGAGGTTGTAGATCGCCTCGACGGCGATGTCGCGGAACTCGGTCTTGCCGGACTCGGTGGCGGACTCCTCATAGCGCCAGTCCGCGAAGTAGAACGCGAGCTGAAGGCGGTCCGAGTAACCGTATTCGAATTCGTGGCGGATGTCGAAGCGCTCGAAGGCGGGATCGCTGGCCTTGCCGGTTTTCCAAGTGACCCAGCTCTCGAGTTCCATCGCCCCCTTGGGCATGGTGGTCGTTTCGTAGCTGTAGGTGAACCGGCGGCTGCCGGCTTCGGCAGAACAGGCAAGGGCGAGCACGGCGCCGAGGCAGGGAAGAATGCCACGGGATGCGATCAGGGGTTGGTGTGGTTTCATGGGGTGGTTGGTCGGCTTGTTATTGAGACTGAGTCTCACTTGCCTCGGCAAAGACACAAAAAAACACCGTGGGCGTCAATTAAAAATCGGAAAATTTCACCACTGGAGCAAGGGCGAGAGAGCTGCGCCAAGCCCAGCCTAACAAAAAAGCGGATTAGCGCAGCAAGTTCCACGCGGTGACCAGCGCCTTGAGGCCGGCCATCTCGATTGAGGGATCCACCCCGGCCCCCCACAGCAGGCGGCCGTCGTCGCGCTGGACCTGGACATAGGCGGCGGCGCTGGCATCCGAACCACCGCGCACCGCGTGGGAGCGGTAGTCGGTGACTTTGAAGTCCTTGAGGTTGATGCTTTCGAGGGCGTGGACGAACGCATTGATCGGACCATTGCCGAAGCCTTCGATGTGCCGCTCCTCGCCATGGATGAGGATGCTCGCCTCGCATTTGACCTTCCCGCGTTCCCCCACCTGGTGGATGAGCTCGTAATCGACGACATCGAGCGGACTGGCCACATTGACGAAGTCGCGGAAAAACGCGTCGCGGATTTCATCGGTGGTGAGTTCGCGGCCGAGTTCGTCGGCCAGATCGTAGATGCGCTTGCCGACTTGGGGGTGCATCGTCTTCGGTAGGTCGAAGCCGTGCTCGCGGTCCAATACATAGGCGACGCCGCCCTTGCCGGACTGCGAGTTGATGCGGATGATGGCCTCATAGGAGCGGCCGATATCCTGCGGGTCGATGGTTAGATAAGGCACTCCCCAAGGCACGCTTGGATCGTCGGCGGTTTCCTGCGTGCGGCGGTCGAGGCCTTTTTTGATGGCATCCTGATGGGAACCGGAAAAGGCGGTGAACACCAGTTCGCCGGCGTAAGGCTGGCGTTCGGGCACGTTGAGGCGGGTGACTCGTTCGTAAACCTCGCGGATCGATTGCAGGTCGGAAAAATCCAGCCCGCTGGGTACGCCATGGCTGTTGAGGTTGAGGGCGACGGTGACGATGTCGAGATTGCCGGTGCGCTCGCCGTTGCCGAAGAGCGTGCCTTCCACGCGGTCGGCGCCTGCTAACAGACCGAGCTCGGTGGCGGCCACGCCGGTGCCGCGGTCGTTGTGGGTGTGCAGGGAAATGATGGCCGATTCGCGGTTTTGCAGGTTCCGGCACATCCATTCGATCTGGTCGGCGTGGATGTTAGGAGTCGCCCACTCGACGGTGGCCGGCAAGTTCAGGATGATTTTTCGATCGGGAGCGGGCTGCCAGATCTCCATCACCGCGTGGCAACACTCGAGCGAGAATTCCAGCTCGGTGTCGGAAAACGATTCGGGCGAATACTGGAGCACGACTTCGGTTTCCGGCACGCTGGGAACCAACTCCTTCACCAGCCTGGCGCCCTCCACCGCGATGTCGCGGATCGACTCGCGCGAGGCATCCGAGAAGGTGACCCGGCGCTGCAGCGGCGAGGTCGAGTTATAGATATGCACGATCGCCCGTTTCGCGCCTTGGATCGCCTCGAAGGTGCGGCGGATCAGGTGATCGCGGGTTTGCACGAGGACTTGCACGGTCACATCCTCCGGGATGCGGTGCTCATCGATCAGGCGGCGCAGGAAATTGAACTCGGTGTCCGCGGCGGACGGAAAGCCCACTTCGATTTGTTTGAAACCGACCCTCACTAGCAGATCAAAAAACTCGAGTTTTTCCTCGATCGACATCGGTTGGGGCAGCGCCTGGTTGCCATCGCGGAGATCGACCGAGCACCACTCGGGGGCGTGGTTGAGCACCTTGTCCGGCCAGGTGCGGTCGGGCAGGGAGACGGCGGGAAAGGCGCGGTATTTGGCAAGCGAGAGCGGATGCATGACGGGAAAAGAAGGCGGAGGTTCAAAAAAGAAGGGGCCGCCGACAAGATGGGCGGGCCAAGGAACGAAAGTGAAGGAAAGAAAAGGTTAACGGGCGGCCAACCCTAGAAGAAGGGGGCGCGGCAGGGTTCCGTTGGAGATGCGATTCACGGTGGCACCTTACAGACGCGGGCGATTCGGTCAAACGGGAAAACCCGCTTCCAGGTTCAAGGCAGGGCGGATTTTTGCCCGGGCAAGGAACCGCCGGGAGCGCGGGTTTCCAAACCCGCCCGCCCATGAGATGTGCAAGCGAAGGCCGCGCATGGCGGCTTCTTTCGCAGATCATGGTCAGGCGAGTCACAGACTCGCG
The DNA here is from genome assembly GCA_945869465.1 of Prosthecobacter debontii. GTDB lineage: Bacteria > Verrucomicrobiota > Verrucomicrobiia > Verrucomicrobiales > Akkermansiaceae > Luteolibacter. Next base: position 26,245 of record CAMBPB010000022.1, on the reverse strand, counting down.
GTCCCAAGGTCATGACAGTTGGAAACTCCTTTAAGCAAGAAAGCGACTTGCGCGGTGGCGTGTCGGAACCGGGCGGGCGAAAGCAGGCTGGCGGGTCGGGTGAGCGTCCGCTACGGTCTGGCCATGTCCGCCGCGTTTTCGCTTGTGTTTGAAACTTCAACTCCTCACGCCTCGCTCGCGCTGGCCGGGCGGGCCGGGCGGGTGGAGCTGCGTGAATTCCGCAGCGACCGCAATCACAACGCACTGTTGTTCGCTCCGCTGCAGGAACTTCTGCACGATGGCGGGCACCGCGAAATCGGCCTGGTTCTGGTGGGCAGCGGACCGGGTAGTTATAGCGGGACGCGGGTGGGCATCGCCGCCGCTCAAGGGGTCGCCATGGCGCTGGCGTGTCCGGCGGTCGCCGTGCCATCGATCCTTGCCGTGCCATCGGCCGCAAACGGCGCGGCCTGTCTGGCCATCGGCGATGCGCGGCGCGGCAGTTTCTGGAGTGCGCGGGTGGAGAATTTCTGCTTGGCGGGGGAGCCGGAACTTTGCGACGCCAATGGCCTCGAAGCCGTGCTGTCGGCGGCAGCCGCGGAGGGAATCGCGGTTTTTTCCTTTGAGGATCCCAGCCGTTTTCTGTTGCCCGGCGTGCTAGCTAGGTTGGTGAAGCCGGAGTTTCCGGATGCCGTGCGGCTGTGGCAGGCATGGCTCGGGACTAGCGAGGAGAACCGGCGCAAATGGAGCGCGGAAATCCCGCAGCCGCATTACCTCAAGCCGCCGCACATCACTCCCGCGAAACGCCCGCCGCTGGTGCGGCCCGGTTAGTCCGTGCGCCGCCAGACGGTCACCAGCGAGCTGCTCCACTGGAACTTGCGGGCGGTTTCGCGGATCAGAAACGGTTCTTCCGTTTGCCGGATGAGCGAGAAATCCGCCTCCAGCGACGCCTTGAGCCACTCGAAAGTGCCAGCGGACGGCCAGTTTTCCAGCGGAGTGAATTCCGTTAGCCAGGTGCAGGGTGTCGCTAACACCAACTCGCCACCGGGTTTTACCAACTCCGGCAGGCGGATGAGTAGACGCTGCGGCTCCGGCAGGCGGCACAGCAGGTTGGCGGCATGCACCCGGTCGAAGGCGCCGAACTCGCCCGGCAGGTGCATCGCGTCGCCTTGGACCAAACGAAGTCTTGCGGCATCGATTCCTTCCGGGCGGCGAGCACTCAGGCGGGTTCGCAGGGTGGCTTCTTCGAGCCGGTCATAGGTCAGGGTATCGCCTTGGCGCAGGGCTTCCGCGGCGCGAATGAAGGCGTGGGAAAAATCCAGACCCGTCACGTGCTCACAGGTGCGGGCCATCTCGAAGGTGGACCGCCCGACCGCGCAGCCGAGATCCAAGCCCCGGGCGACGGTGCCCGGCGAAAAACGCGCCACCGTGCGTTGCGGAAACCCCAGCGCGTCACGCATCGCCGCAGGCCAGGCTCGGTCGGGCGGCAGGATTTCGTCCGGCGTTCCGAAATGGAATAGCAGATACTCCGCGAGCAGCTTGTCGGATTCGTAGAGAGCACTCATTGGGAGGCATGATATTTCATGTGCGAATGAGGTTGGCGCAGGCCCTCCGCCCGGGCAAGCTCCGATGCGCCTGATGAACATCCGCCTGATCGTCGCCGGAAAACCTGCGCTCGCTTATGCCAGGGCGGGTGTGGATGAGTATCTGAAACGCCTGTCCCGCTGCGGCGGCTACGAGCTGGTCACCGTCAAGGCGGGCACCCGCGATGAAGTCTCGGCAAGATTGCTGGAACGTTCCAGCGGCTGTTTCCGCATCGCCTTGGACGAGCGCGGCGAAGGCCTGGGCACCCGCGCCTTCGCTGAAAAACTCGAATCGCTGGCGATGCGTGGCGACATCAAGACCGTGGCGTTTCTGATCGGTGCGGCGGACGGCCACAGCGCATCCCTGCGCGATGCCTGCGATCTTCTTCTCACGCTCTCGCCCTTCACGCTGCAGCACGAGCTGGCCCTATTGGTGCTGCTGGAACAACTCTACCGGGTGGCATCCCTGAAAAGCGGATCGCCCTATCACCGGGATTGAGTTTTTCTGTTAGCGGCGGTATTGGTTCTGGCCCATCATGCCGAACTGGCCTTGGCCTTGGCCGGGGACCGGGCTGTTCCAAGGGATTTTGCTTGTGTCGGAGACCGGCCCCACGGGTTTTTTCTCGGGTTCCTGGGCGCAGGAGGTCAAACCGAAACCTGTGAGAAGAGCGGCGAGCAGCAGGGAAACGGAACGTCTCATGGGCCAAACATAAAACAAGCTCCGGGGCATGCAAGCCCGCGGAGCCTGGAGAAGCAAAAAATCCCGTGTGCCGTCAGTTGGAGGTCGGCTTCGCGAGCATCACACGGTCGCCTGCTTGCAGGCGCACCCCGGTGGCGAGGCTGGTGAAATCGATTTCGGCGATGGTCTGGGTTGGTTCGATCGAAGACGGGCGGACCCGGCCGATCCGGCGACCGTCGCGCTGCACGATCAGGCTGGTTTGCGGGGTGAAGCCGGAGTTGGAGCCGGCGCCGATCACCAGGAATCCCCAATCCTGATTGACCGCGGTGATGACGGCTTCCATCGAGTTGCGGCCAATGCGGGAATTGCGCTCGATGTTGCGTTTCATGAGGCGATCGAGTTCCGCACGGTTGTTCTCCAGGAGTTTTTCGGCGGCCCCGCCGAGGGTGGTCAGTTCATCCAGCTTGGCGGTGCGGGCTTTCTTGTCGTCTTCGATTTGTTGGATCTTGTCGGGTAGGTTGTCGAGGGTGATGTCCTCTCCGAGCCCCTTGAGGATCTCGCCGACTTCCTTCATGGTCTTGTCGAGTTCCGCGAATTCCAATTGCTGGGCTTTCAAAGTGCCGTCGAGTTCGGCGATATCGCGTTCCGAGGTGGCCCCTGAGGATTTGAGCGCGTCAATACTCTGCTTCAATTCCTCACGCTTCTGTTCGGAGATGACGAGAACGGCGCGTTCGTCCTTAAGTTCCTTTTCCTTCACGTCCGCATTGGCGGAAACATCCTTGTTGGTCTTGATGGTGGTGAGGCGGTCTTGCTGCAGGGCCTCGAACTTCCTCGAATGCTCGAGCGTGAGGTAAATGCCTCCGCTAATGACGAGGAGGGCAACAACGTAAAAAATGGCTTTCATGGGTCGTGTGAGTCTGCAATGAAAATTCTGGGAATCAGTTGGCGCCGGGTTGCGCGGCTTTCTGGGCTGGAACGACCCGGTCGCCCACCATCAGGGTCACGTCCTGGCCGAGCGAATCAGGAATAATGCTGGCCGACGCGGAGTTGCTTTCGACAGAACTCACCAACAATTTGGCAATGATCGCGCCGTCACGCACGACATGAAGAGTGGAATTGGCGACCACTCCGCCATTGTTGCCGGAGGCAAGAGTCACGAAACCCCAGGTCGGGTAGATCGAACGGATCCGGGTGTTGAGAGTGGGAAGTGACTGGCCGCTGCTGAAAATTTCAAACCGCTTTTTCATCGCGTTCGCTTGGCCTTCCGTCTGGATGTTCTGAGCGGTGAGGTTGGCGAGTTTGGCCTCGGATCCGGTGATTGACTGGGCGAGTTCCTCAAGCTCAGCATTGGTCGCGCGCATCTTGGAAGCCAGCTCCTTGAGGTCGCCGATTTTCGCGGTCTTGTCGCGGATTTCGTCGAGTTTTTGCTTATTCTCGGCGGCCTTGTCGGTTTTGTCCCTGATCTGCTCTTTCAGATTGTCGTTGACCTTCTTCTGCGCTTCTTCGCTGGCGGTTAGGGTGACGACTTCGGCATCGACTTCGGTGCGGGTGGCGATGGTAGAGGCTAGGGTATCCTTGGCCAATTTAAAGCGGGCCTGACTTGCGGCAAGATGCTTTTTCTGAGTCGCCGTCTCGGTGATTTCGAGTTTGTAGAATTCCTGGTTTCGGTAGGCGACGAAGGCCGCGAGACCGAGTACGATGAAAGTGAGGATTCCGAAGACGTTGGCCATGGGGTTTGAATTGTGAAGCTTTGAATTCCGTGGGGGCGCATACTAGGAAGGGCCATTCGTGCTCCGCAACCCCAAATTTTGCGGACTTTGAAACTTCGGGCGGGCTTGACTTTACAAACCACCCACCGCCAGCCATCGCTCGGGGGCTCCCATGAAGTCGATTTTCCGCGTTTTTTCTTACCTGCGCCACTACCCCGGTCTTGCAGTGGCCCAGCTTCTCTGCGCCATCGGGATGACTTTGGCGGTGTTCGTGTTTCCCAACGCGACCGGCCATGTGATCGACAAAATCATTCCGAACCCGGCGCGTCACCATGAGTTTTCATTTTGGATTATTATCGCGCTGCTCGGGTTTTTGACCAAAGACGGCCTGAATTCGCTGCGGATTTTCATCAACAACGTTTTCGAGCAAAAGGTGATTTTCGACATCCGCTCGGAGCTCTACGCCAAGATTCAACGCCTCCCGTTGCGCTGGTTCGACACCCGGAGGACCGGCGACATCATGACCCGCGTCGTCGAGGATGTGACTAACATGGAGCGGGTTTTGATTGATGGCGTCGAGCAGGGGCTGGTTGCGGCGATGCAAGTCCTGGGCATCGGGGTGTTCCTGTTTTTCCTCAACCCGACGGTGGCGGCGTGGGCGACGCTGCCGGTGCCGGTGCTGGCGGTGGGGGCCTGGATCTATTCGACCCAGGGCCGCGACCGCTACCGCAATCAGCGCAACGCGGCCTCCGATCTGAACGCCTTGCTACACGACAACATCTCCGGCGTGCGCCAAATCAAGGCCTATGCCGCGGAAACCGCCGAGCACGCGCGCTTCAACCGGTTTTCCGACCAACTGCGGCTCACCACGCTGCGGATGATGAAATGGTGGTCGATCTACTCGCCCGGCATGTCGTTTCTGCGGATGACCGGCTACGTGCTGGTGCTCGCCTTCGGCGGCGCGGCGGTGATGGAGGGAACCCTCACGCTGGGGGACTTCACCAAGTTCCTGCTGTTCCTCTCGCTGTTCTACGAGCCGATCGACCGCCTGAATTCGCTCAACCAGATGCTTCTATCAGGCAAGGCGGCGGCGGACCGGGTGTTCGAGATCCTCGATTCCGAGGACGAGCCGAACGCCGTCGCGGGTGCGGTGTTGCCGGAGAAAATCACCGGGCACGTGCGTTTCGAGCGGGTTTGCTTCTCCTATCAGGAACAACCGACCCTGCACCAAGTCACCATCGACGCGCTGCCCGGCCAAACCATCGCGCTGGTGGGCTCCACCGGCGCGGGGAAAACCACGGTGCTCTCGCTGTTGGCGCGGTTTTATGAAGCCACCTCCGGGGTCATCACCATCGACGGCATCCCGATCGACACGCTGGCAAAATCCTCGCTGCGCGACCGCCTCGCCTACGTCACCCAGGAACCCTTCCTCTTCAACGGCACCGTGCGGGAAAACCTGCTGCTGTCCAAACGCGACGCCACCGACGCCGACCTGTGGAGCGCTCTAAGATCCGCCCACGCCGAGCGTTTCGTGCGCGAGCTTCCCGAACAACTCGACACCAACGTGGGCGAACGCGGCGTGAAACTCTCGGGCGGCGAAAAGCAACGGCTTTCGATCGCCCGGGCGCTGCTGAAAAACGCGCCGATTTTGTTATTGGACGAGGCCACGGCTTCGGTGGATTCCGAGACCGAACGGCAGATCCAGGACGCGCTGGACCGGCTGATGGAAAACCGCACGGCCTTCGTCATCGCCCACCGGCTTTCCACCATCCAGAACGCGGACCGCATCTATGTGCTCGAGAAGGGCTCGGTCATCGAACAAGGCACTCACGCCACCTTGCTCGCCCATGGCGGGAAATACGCGGAGCTGTGTCGGAAATCGTTTCTCGCGACCGAAGACGCGGCACCTGAGGCGTTGTGAGCAGGGCGGACGCGCCACCGAAGGACGGTGGGAATGGCAATCAGATGACCAGCGTGCCAGGGGGGGGGCGCCGGGGGCGACTCTCGGTGCGCGGTCCGTCGCTGGTGGTTCATGCCGTCCGGGATGCGCGCAAGGCCGCGCTGGGGATCCATCGCCATTTTGGGTTCGACGTTCCATCGAAGAACGGGAAATCCGGGGTGTCATAACAACTCGTCCAGCCACGCGACAAACTCCGGATCCAAGGATACCGGTTCAGGGGCCGGCGGCTCGGGTGCGGGAGGTTCGGCCGGCCGGACAGGCGGCGGTTCGGGTGCCGCGAGTCCGGCAGGAAACTCGACGGTGGTTTTCATCGCGGCGGATCAGTTGTCGTTGAAGGGATTGCGGTCGCCGCGCGAGGGAGTGGTTTCGGCGGGTGGCGCAGGAGCGCCGTTGGCTGGTTTTTTGGCGGCGGTCTTGGAAACCAGCGCTTCGCCGAAAGTATCGCCCCAATGTTGCAGGAAGAATTTTTTCTCCGGCGTCAGCAAAACCTCCGAGCGGCCGAGGATCGGGCGCAGGGAGGTGGTCATTTGCAGGGTCACCAACAGAAACACGCCGCTCCAGATCATCAGCGGGCCTTGCTGGGTGCCGCCGGTGGCGAAGATGACGGACTTGAGAAAACGCAGTGCGAACACCACGGCGATGATCCAGGCACCGACCGCCAGCGAGCCCATGAAGCCGAATGAGTCGGTGGATTCCGCGAAGATCCACACCGCCGGGGCAAATCCCAATAACAACAATCCGGCCAGTGCGAGTGCGCCGGCGAGACAGGCGGCTAGCTGGGTGATGGACACCCGTGCGCCGGCCAGCGTCGAGAAGATGTAGAGGCTCGGGAAACAGATCACGCCCGAGAACAACAGCCCGACGGTGATTTTCGCCGGTGCGGCCCACAGTTGCTCGTGTTTGGCGAAACAACCGAGCACGAAGCCGAACAGCAGGATGGAAATCGCCGCCATGGCTACGAAGCGCCCGGTCGCGCGGTGGTTGCCGTCGGCCAGGCGCGCAACCAGCGAGTGAGGCCGGCGCAGCAGCGCCTCGAAGAGGATTTTGAGATCGAGTTGTTCCGGCAGCGGGGCTTCCAGCGGCGGCGGCTGGATGGTGGGTGTGTCTTGTGGATTCATGGTTGCGGTTTGGTTTGATGATTGGATTGGATGGCGCGGGCAATGGGGATGACGAGAATGAGTACGACCACCGAGAGCGCCGGCACACCGAAGCCGCCGGAGATGTGGTTGAGGGAGTTCCAGACGGTCTGATAGAAATTCCCGCGCAGGGGATCCGGCCGGAGAAACTGAACTTCCAGCGTGGGGGTGCCGAAGAAAGGCCGGAGGATCCACGAGAATTGCGCGCCGAGGAAACCGTTGCCGCCCAGCCAGGCCAGCAAGGTGGCGGTGGCGGCCGCGGGGGTAGGGGATTTCACCGCCAGCAGCCGGTGGAGATGAATGTTGGCGGCGATGCCGGCGAAGCCGATCAGCAAGGTGTGGGTCACCAGATAGGCGGCATGGGCGTTTTGCGCGCCGGGCGAATCGGGCGGCGGCGCATTCCAGGCGAGCAGCAAGGTGACCGGTGCCAGCGAGCCAAGAATCACACCCGCCAGCGCGAAGGCGGTGAGCAGCGCCAGCAGCGATTGGCGGAAACCCAAACCCGTGCCGAGCAGCAAGCCGAGCAGGCCGTTGAGCAGACCGTTGCAGACCAGCGTGAGGACGATCAGCAGCGGCAGTTTCACCGCCACATAGGCTCCCATCACCGGATCCCGCCAGAAACCCACCGTGAACCCGTAAGCCGCGAGACCCGCACCGGCGGCGAACGCGACCCACAGGACCCGCCGGGGGGTGGGCGCATCAAGCCAACCGCTGTCGGGTTGGATCAATTCACGCAGACTCATGAAGCGGACTCTTACTCCCGATTGTGCGCGAATGATGCGGGGCGCGTGAGAAATCGGTGAATCTACCGGGAGACTTGGCGCTTGAATGTTCCGTCGGAGGGCCCTAGTCCGGGGGCCGCATGGATCCGATGCACGCTTACGAACATCTGTCGCTTTTCACCATTGGCCTGATTTTAGGCGTTTGGCTGATTGGCTTCCACGCGCTGATGCTGGCGAAACGCCACTGCATGCAGGATTTCCTGAAGAAATTCCCGCGCAATCAAACCCTCGGCCAAATCCTGCTCGGAATCGGTCTCGCGTGGTTCTGGTTGTTGATCGCACCCGAGGGCTACGGCAAACTCAGCGCCCTTGCCATGGATCTGGGCGAATTCAACGGAGCCAAGCCGACCCTGCGCCTTTTGGTGCCGGTTTCGCTGGTTCTGGTCTCCATCAGCGTGCGGGATTTCCTCGCCGTCCGCGCCCTCGGCGTGGTGGGCCTGATAGTCGCCTCGCCGCTGCTGGAAGCCGCTTTCCTCAAGAACCCGTCGTCGCGCCTGCTGGTGCCGATTTACGCGTATGCCTTACTCACCGCCTCGATGTTTTGGGTCGGCATGCCTTACCTCTTCCGGGACGCGGTCACCTGGGTCACCGCCGAGCAGAAACGCTGGACGCTGTGTGCCGTCGCGGGCCTCGGCTATGGGATCGCGACCCTCGTCTGCGCCTTCGCCTTCTGGCGGGCGTATTGAGGCGGTGCCTTCACTGTTTGTATATCTGGGTGTCATCCTTGAATTCGTTGCCGGGTCACCAAACGGATTGGAGTTGGCTTCAAATCACATGGATTTCAGCATGATCGCCCCGCAGGATGTCCGCCAGCTTCGGATTGCGTGGCTTTGCCTGCGGCAGAATGCGCCGCACTGGAATGTCCGCCTCGCTCATTCCCGGCGTCGTCGGCGATGCCCCAGATGAAGGAGACGACTTTAACCCGTGGCATGGGAGCCGCACGATCATCGGTCGTGCGGTCAGTCAAGCTCAGTAAACGGGAGCGCCCGAGGGGTCGCCTTCGCCGCCGCTGGTCTTGTTCGCCGATTTTTCCATACCTTCGCCAGCGAGCCTCATGTCACGACCGAGGCCGATGAAGGTGTTGCAGGAACTGGTCAGGATGGCCGCAGCCGCAAGGGTGATCATCAGGAGTGATTTCATCAGGAATATTGAATAACTCAATTTGCCCCTCCTGCAAGCGCATATTGTCAACCTTTCTTAAAATTTGACCGCTCACGCGAAGACTTCCTTGACCGCCGTTCCCTTGCCATCCTCGGTGGCGTAGAACGGGCGCTGTTCCACCTCGTACATCATTTTCGGGCTGATGCCCATGGCGGTGAAAATCGTGGCATGCAAATCGGAAATGCTGACCGGATTCTTGGTGGCGATCAACGGGCGTTCATCGGCCGTGGCACCATAGAGGAAACCGCGTTTGGTGCCGCCGCCGAACATCACCACCGACGAACCGCCGGTGAAATGGCGGTGCAGGCCGTAATGTTTCGGTTCCTCCAGCGTGTCCGACTTTGCGTTGGATTGATCCTGCGCCTTCGAGCCCGGAACACCTTCGATCATGGCATCCCGGCTGAATTCCGAGGCGATAATCACCAGCGTGCGATCGAGCAGTTTGCGCTCCTCGAGATCGCGGATCAGGCGGGCGATGGGCGCGTCGATCTCGCGGTGCATGCGTTCCATCACCGAGTGGCCGTCGGAGTGGGTGTCCCAGTGAAGGAAGGGCACGTATTCGGTGGTGACTTCGACAAAACGCGCGCCATTTTCGACGAGGTTTCTCGCCAGCAGGCAGCCCTGCCCGAAGTGGGTGTTGCCGTAGGCTTCGCGGGTTTCCTTGGATTCGAGCTCAAGATCGAAGGCCTTGGCCTCGGGCGCCGAGAGCAGGCGGTGGGCGTTTTCCAGCGAACGCAGCATCGATTCCTGCTGGTGATCGGACATCAGATCGCGGTGGGGATTGCGGTCGATGAGTTTCTGGAAAAACGCGCGGCGATTGGCGAAACGTCCGGGGTCCATACCTTTCGGCGGGCGCACGGCGAGCATCGCCTCACCGGGAAAGGGCAGGTTCATCGGGCCGAATTCCGAGCCGAAAAACCCACCGGTGGTGAAGGCCTTGAGTTCCTCCGACTCACCCCCGCCTTCGAGCCGCTGGCCGATGTTGATGAAGGCCGGCATCACCGGATTGCGCGGTCCCAATACCTTGGACATCCAGGCCCCGATGTGCGGGGCGGCGACGGTTTGAGGCGGGATGTAGCCGGTGTGCCAGTGGTATTGGTGGCGCGAGTGCAGGATGGTGCCGAGGTCCGCCTGAACGGCCGAGCGGATCAGCGTGGCGCGGTCCATCACCTTGGCGATGTGTTCGAGGCCCTGGCAGATTTTGATGTGGTCCACCGCGGTGTCGATCGCAGGAAAGGTGGACAGCATTTTTGCCACTGGCGCGCCCTTGACAAACGGCTGATAGGTCTTGGGATCGAAGTTTTCCGGCGAGGCCATGCCGCCGCCCATCCACAGCAGGATGCAGGAATCGGCGGTGGCTTTTGGATGGAGAATTGTCTCGGCGGCCGCCGCGCGCGGGGCGCGGGCCATCAGTGCGGCGATGGAGGCGGCGGAGAGTTTCTTGAGGAAATCCCGGCGGGGTTGGTCAGGATCGAGGTCGAGCGCTTGCATGGCGATGGGGTGAGTGGTGGTTCAACGGATGATCTGGAACTCGGGCAGCATCAGGATGCCCCACAGGAAATCCTGAATCGAAGAAACACCGGGTTTATCTCCGATCAAGGACACCGCGAGCTGAAGTTCGTCCGGCGTTGGCTCCCGCGACAGCGATGCCCGCCAGACGTAGCTGACCAGCTCCGAGGAATGCGGGAAATTGCGCGACAACAAGGCTTGTGCGCCATCGGCTAGGCGCTTGTCGAGGATCGCCCCGTTGTTGAGGTCCATCGCCTCCAATGTCGTTAGATCGTTCGGGCGGGTGGAGACGATCTGCTCGCGGTTGGGGCGGCCGAGCGTGCGCATCAACAGGTCGGATTTCAACAGCGCGGCGCGGACCATGGTCTTGGGATCCGCGGTCGCACCCAGCTTTTGAATCTCGCCCGACACGCTGCCCCAGGGATTGGTGCGAAGTTCGACGGCCGGTTTCCAATCGCCGGGAGCGCTGGCGAAAACGCCCTGCGCATCGGGCAAGGCCGGTGTCGATTCCCACGACGCGTCGCTAACAATCTCGGCCGACTGCCCGCCTTGTTTGAACCGCGCCTGGAAAATCGCACCCGCGGGATTCGGTCCGCTGCCCTCGTTGGTCACGACCATCAGCAGTTCGTTGTCGCCGGCGCGCAACTGGTCCTTGAGCGGGACGGGAGTCACCTTTTCCCAGTTGTTCCCCTCGGCCACCTTGCGCCCGTTGAGATAGAGTGTGAAGCGGTTGTCGGCACTGGCGGCGGCGAGCGCGACCTCGGGGACCTTTTCGAGTTTGAAACGCTTGCGCAGCGTCACTTTGGCGCCTGCGGGCACCGGGTTCGCGTCCGACCAAATCCAAACGGCCTGTTTGCTAAGGGACCCGGCCGGGGCGGCCGCCACGCGGGTGATCGGCGCGTCGAACTTGTCGGGAGCGGTGCCGCAAATCTGCCAGATCGCATCGGTCAGCTCCTCGGCCGTGAGGCGCTTCGGCCGCGGTCCCCGATAGACGTAGTTGGCTTCAAGCGGAGTTTCCTCGAACGACTCCGCCTTCGACTGATAGGCCGCCGACAGACAAATCAGGCGCAGCGTCTGTTTGAGATCATACCGGTTCTCCACCAGATGCACGCCGAGGTAATCCAGCAGATCGTCGTTCCATGGCGGCGACTGCATCGCGTCCACCGGATGCACGATGCCGCGGCCCATCAGCCGCTGCCAGAGCCGGTTGGTGATGGCGCGCGGGGTGCGGCCGTTTTCCGGATGCGTGATCAGGGCGGCGAGTTGTTTCAGCCGCTCGGCCTTGGGCAGCTTGGCATCGACGGTGCCGAGTTCGGGAAACAACCAGGCGGGCACGGCCGGTTTGCCCGTCGCCTTGTCGCAGCGGAACATTTCCAGCGGTTGATCCGAGTAAATCGCGGCCAGGCCATAGGCTTCACTGAGTTTCCAGCGATCGACGAACGAATCGTGACACGACGCGCATTTCAGGTTGATGCCGAGAAACGTCTGGCCGATTGATTGCGCATACTGCATCGGCGGGATCTGCGCGGCGGAGATGCTGCCGCGCCATTTGATGCCGTTGGCGAAGCCATCGTTGTCGCCGCTTGGCGCCACCAACGCCCGGACGAACTGGTCGTAAGGCATGTTGTCGTGGATCGCCCGATAGAGCCAGCCGCTGATCTGCTTGCGGCCGCCGTCGATGTAGCCGGTGCCCACGTAGTCGTTGCGCAGCAGGTCGTTCCAAAACGTCAGCCAATGTTCGGTGTAGGCGGTCTTGTTTGCCAGCAAGGCATCCACCAGGTGGGTGCGCTTGTCCGGCGATTTGTCGGCGATGAAGGACTTCACCTCAGCCGCATCCGGCAGCAGGCCGACGAGATCCAGATGTATCCGCCGGAGAAACGCCGCATCGTCGAGCGCGGAAGGCCGGGGCAGTTTCTTTTCCGCGAGGTAGTGATCGATGATCCGGTCGAGCGGATTGGAGCGCTTGTCGCGGGCGGCGGGCAGGGTGGGGTTGCGCGGACGCAGCGGAGGTTCGTATGCCGGTTTTTTGAATGCAAACCCCGGTTCCCACTTCGCTCCGCCGAGCACCCAGGCGCGAACGATTTCCACTTCGCTGGCATTGAGGCCCTTGCCTTTCGGCGGCATCCGGACGTCCGTGTCATTGCTCGTGATGAGCTCGAGCATCAGGCTTTTTTGCGGATGCGCGGTATCCACGATGGGGCCGTTTTCCGAGCCTTGGCGGAACAAGTCCTCGGTGTTCATCGAGAGCCCGCCTTTGCGTTTCATGTCGGAATGACATTCAGAGCAGTGTTTTTTCAGGATCGGAGCGACTTCGTGGACGAAATCCGGTGCCGCCGAAAGTGGCGCCGCCAGCGCGATCCCGAACCAGAGGCTCGGCGGAAACACGAGGCGTGAAATCGATTGTGGGAGGGTCATCATCAGAGGTCGCTGAGGTGGATAAGGCGCATTTACCTAGACAGGCCGGATCGAGCCCGCAACAAACGGTTCGGGCACCCGTGATCTTTCATCGGAAGGGGCACCTCCGCGCGGGGCGTTTTCAATGGAAACCCAAGCCGCTGGTGACTCGCCTGGTGCAAGGAGAGCCGAAGAGACGCTCCATCCGGCACGTTCCTTCGATCCACGGCGCCGGTTGGCGCGATTTCTGACAATTCGCCTGCGTGGGGCCTTTTTTCCTTGCCGAGTCCGCCTCGTTTGATTGGTTCCACGAGAATTCAACAAACCGCTTCCGCGACTCACGCGTGCTCCGGCCCGTCATCTGTGTTGCGAAAGCGCGTTTCGTTTTCCTATCGACCATGATTTTTCCCGACTCCTCTCTAGCCATCGAATCAACTGAAAATCAATTGATTGCCCGCCGCGGCGTGCTTGGCACACTCGGTCTTGCCGGGCTTGGCGCGTTGCTATCCTCGGCGACGGCAGGGGCGGTCACTTCTCAGAAAAGAGGATCGGCGCCCAATATTTCGGTTCCGACTTCAGCCGGAAGCGCCAGCCCAGCGGCCGCCGCACCTGCGGCGCTTGCGGATCTGCCCGAGGAATGGTTGCAGCGTCACGGTGCGCTGGTGCCCGCCTACCTGCGGTATTTGAATGGCTTGAAAATGCAGCGGGTGTGCGCGCAACAGGTGATTGAGTCCCACGCGAAGGCAAAAGGCTCCGTCTGGAACGCCCTGCCGCCCAAGGTGTGGTGGAACCGCATGGGCTACACGCTCCGCGTCGTGGATCGCATTGCCCGCGAAATGAATGTTTCCAAAGTGGAGGTTGTTTCCGCCTACCGCTGCCCCGTCTACAATGCCACCTGCGCGGGTGCGAAATCGGGTTCCTGGCATCAGGCGAATGTGGCGGTGGACGTCAAGTTCCCGACCCGCGCCTCGCAGGTGACCCGCACCGCCCGCGAGCTTCGCGACCTCGGGCTGTTCAAGGGTGGCGTGGGTGGCTATTGGGATTTCACCCACATCGATTGCCGCGGCGTAAACATCAATTGGTAATCCGCCGCTTCAGGTCTTGAAGTCACGCGTCTGGAACGCCAGCCAGCCGAGGATGAAAAGCGACACGTCGAGCCCGATGAGAAACGCGTAGGATTCGGTGAGTTTCGGCCACGAAAGGTGTTGTTCCATCAAGAATACCCAGGCGCTCATCCGCCAGGTCACGAAGTAGCTTTCGTAGGGTTTGAAGAACGGGAATCCTTGCAGGATCATGTCCACAAACAGAATCGTCAGCGTGATGATCGTCGCCGCGGCGGGCTTGATCTTGAAGCAGGAGAACATGAACGCAATCGACGACAAGGTGATCATGCTCACGCCGATGCCCGCCGCGGCCAATGCGAGGCGCAAGGCTCCTTCCCACCAATTCGGATACGCGGCGAACACCTTCATCCGGGGCTCCATGACGAACAATCCGCCTTCCCAGCCGACCGCCGCCACCGCCATCAGGTAGCCGGAAACTCCGACGAAGAACACGAAACTGAACGTGTAGAGCGAGATCGCGGCATATTTAACTAACAGCAACCGCAACCGGCTCACCGGCCGTGCGAAGACCATCCGCAGGTTTCCGTCCTCATTCTCCTTCGCCACGATGTCCCCCGCCACCAGCGCGAAATAGATCGAGCCTAACAAAAACATGCTGAGCAGCATGATCGTGAAGGTGATTGTCAGCGAGCTGTAGTAGGTGCCGAATTCCAGACCGTTGCGTTCCATCAGCCCGCGCATGTGCTGCTGGCTGCGCTCCAGTTTGTAAACGCAGAGGATGAGCGCCTCCATGATGAGGAACGCACCGTAGCCCATCCAGGTGCGGGGGCGGGCGAAGAGCTTGCGGAGCTCGCCGCGGAGTTGTTGGATAAAGAGCATGCGGGAGGGAGGCGTGAGCCGGAGCGCCCTACTCATACACCAAAAACCGCGGAGTCAAAACTTCGATGAGGCAATGGGATGGCGCCCCGCATTTCAACATGCGTGCGAATGGAAGCGATCCTCGGCCGGGGTGAGGCCGATCGAAACCCGGGCCTGGCCGTTGGCGGCGAGGTGGGTGAGGCTGTGATAGACATCCTCGGGCTCCGCGCCGGTTGCGGCGGCGATTTCATCGGCGGTCCTGGCATCCGCGGTGAGATGGCTGCGGACGGAACTGAGTATTTCCAGGAAATCCCCGGCGGCTTTTTTGCCGGCCTCGACGCCCGGTTGATGATAGGCGTTGATGTTCACCAGCGAGGCGTAGAACGAGACGGTGCGCTCGAACAAGGCGATCAACAGGCCGAGGTGGAAGGGCGAGACTTCGGGGATCGAGATCGTCAGCGATTTGCGGCCGGACTCATGCAGCGCCTTGCGGGTGCCGCGCAGAAATCCCTGGAGGTAATCCGCGGAGGTGGTGCCGGGATCGACCTCGATGCTCGCTCCCTCGCGGCCTTGCCGGACCTCGATGAAGGCCGCGAAGAAATTGTCAACGCCATCGCGGAGTTGCTGGACATAGGCGTGTTGGTCGGTGGATCCCTTGTTGCCATAGACGGCGAGGCCTTGGTGGATCACCTTGCCATCCAGATCGCGGCGCTTGCCGATGGATTCCATGACGAGCTGTTGGAGATACTTCGAAAACAGCACCAGCGAATCCTTGTAGGGAAGGACGACCATGTCTTTTTCACCCTTGCCGTTGGTGGCGTGATGCCAGGCCAGGGCGAGGCGCATGGCGGCATTGTGGACGGCGTCCGGCTTGCGGGTTTCCGCATCCATCGCGGCGGCGCCAGCCAACAAGCGGTCGATATCCAACCCCTGCAAGGCGGCGGGCACCAGGCCGACGGTGGACAGCACGGAGGTCCGGCCGCCGACCCAGTCTTGCATCGGAAAACGGGCGAGGAAGTGGTGTTGCTCGGCGAATTGATCGAGCTTCGAGGCGGGGCCGGTGACCGCGACCGCGTGGCGGCCGAAATCGAGGCCGGCGGCTTCCCACGCGGCGTTGGCTTCGAGCATGCCATTGCGGGTTTCGGCGGTGCCGCCGGATTTGGAGATGACGAGCACGAGGGTGTTGGCCAGGCCGGTGGTGGTTAGAGTGGCGATGACCGCGTCCATGCCGGCGGGGTCGGTGTTGTCGAAGAAGAAAATCGGCAGGCGGGCGCCGTGGCCGATTGATTCGGCGACGAGTTGCGGGCCGAGCGCCGAGCCGCCGATGCCAATGAGCAGGATCTGTTGGAAATACCCGCCACCGGGCGGAGTGATCACGCCGGTGTGGATTTTAACCGCAAAGTCCTTGAGATCGGCGAGCGGGCCGGTGATCGCCTGTTGGATTTCCGGGGTGGGCGCAAGGTCGGCATTGCGCAGCCAGTAATGGCCGACCATGCGGCCTTCGTCGGGGTTGGCGATGGCGCCCGCTTCGAGTGCCCGCATGTCGGCGAAGGCCTTGAGGATTTGCGGCTCCATGCGTGCGGAAAAATCCGGGTCGATGTCCATCAGAGAAAGATCGAGGGAGAACCCGAGTTGCGGGTAGCGGAGGAGCGCTTGATTGTAGGATTGCCAGGACATAAAGGTGGAAGCTGAGAGACTGGAATTTCAATAGGTGAGGATGGAATGGACGGGATGGGGGACGAGCTTGGCGCGGCCTTGGAGGAAGGTCAGTTCGATGAGCACCGAGATGCCGATCAGGTTTGCGCCCAGTTCGTCGAGCAGTTTGACGGCGGCGGCGGCGGTGCCGCCGGTGGCGAGCAGGTCATCGACTAGCAGAATGGTCTCGCCGGGTTTGACGGCGTCTTCGTGGAGCTCGACGATGGCCTCGCCGTATTCGAGCGAGTAGGCGGTCTGGCGGGTCTTCCACGGCAGCTTGCCCTTTTTTCTAACGGGCACAAAACCCGCGCCGAGGCGGTCGGCTACGGCGGCGGCGAAGATGAAACCGCGCGCATCGATGCCTACGACCTTATCGATGGTCACGCCGCCCGCCGTTGCGCAGAGCAGGGAAATCGAGTCACGGAAGAGTTTGCCGTCGGCGAGGATGGGCGTGATGTCCTTGAAGACGATTCCCGGTTTCGGAAAATCGACGACATCCCGAACAGCGGCGCGGAGGCATTCAACGGCAGGCATTGTGGGAGCAGCCTATGCGACCGGGGAGGGATTAGAAATGCGAATTGTTCCCAGCGTTCAAAAAGCTAGGCTTTCTGCACGCTGGGGAGGCCGTCACATCAAGCGCGCGCCAGCCTCGGCGAGTTCGGAGCGCTCGCCGCGGGTCAACGCGATGTGCGCGACGAAGGACTGGCCTTTGAGACGGTTGCGGGTGTAAACGAGGCCGTTGCTGCGGCTGTCCACATACGGGTTGTCGATCTGCGCCGGGTCGCCGACCATCACCAGCTTGGAATCGCGCGACATGCGGGTGACGATGGTCTTGGCCTCCTGGGGGGTGAGTTGCTGGGCTTCGTCGAGGATAAAGAACCGATTGGGAATCGAGCGGCCACGGATATAACAGAGCGCCTCGATTTCGAGGATGCCCTGTTCCATGAGGATTTCATAGGGCTTCTTCACGGTGGCTGGCGCGCCGCCGCCGGGTTTTTGTTGCTTGCGGCGCGGACCGAGCGGGGAACTCGGGCGCATCAGCAGATCCAGCGCGTCGTGGATCGGCTGCAGCCACGGGCGCATCTTTTCGTCGAGCGAACCGGGCAGGAATCCGAGTTGCTCGCCCATGGCCACCACTGGGCGGCTCACCGTGATGCCGGTGTAGCGGCGGTTGAACATCTCATGCAGCCCGGCGGCCACCGCGACGAGGGTTTTGCCCGTGCCGGCGTGGCCGTAACAGGTGACTAGCGAAATTTCCGGATTGAGCAGTGCGTCGATCAGGCAGCGCTGGCCGAGATTGAGCGGTTTGAGCGACTGGCCGTCGGGGATTTTCAACACCTCGGGGAAATTCAGGCACACGCAGCGCCCGTCCGCCGCGAGACGGGCTGGGATCGTTTGTTTTTCACCCGTTCCTAACAATATATATTCGTTGCTGGCCACGCCCTCGATTCGTTCGTCGGAGAGGACGATCTCGCCGGCGCTGGCGAAACGCTGGAGCTCGTTAGGATCCACCTCGATACGCCGGAGCTCGTAGTTGGAGACCTCGCGGGCATCCACCTTGTCGTTCAGGTAATCCTGGCACGTGATCCCGACCGCGCGGGCTTTGAGCTGCATGTTGATGTCCTTGGTGACGAGCACCACCGGCGCGGTGTTGTGCTGCATGAGCAACAGGCAAGCCGCCATGATCCGGTGATCGACCCGTTCGCGGTCAGGGAAAATCCGGTGGAACCGATTGAGCAATTCCGAGTCCTTCGGGCAGCTCGACGGATCGTAAATCACCAGTCGCACGGTGCCGCCGAAGGGCGTCGTCACTCCCTGGGTGACTTTTTCCGAGCAGGAAAACATCTCGGTGAGGCGGCGGTGGACCCGCCTGGCATTCGCGCCGCGCTCGGTTTGCTCGGACTTGAACTTGTCCAGCTCCGCGAGCACGTCCACCGGGATGCAGAGGTGATTCTCCTTGAAGCGTTCGAGCGATGCCGGGTCATGCAGCAGCACATTGGTGTCCAGCACGTAGTTTTTGACCACTTGGGACGGGGCGGTGAGGCCGAAATCCGCGGGCTTGAGAACTTCTCCGCCGCCACGCCGCCGTTTGGACATGCCGCTGTTGTTTGGGGTTTCTTCAAACAAGGCGCACTGGGCTTCCTCGGGACGATGGATCATGGAATGCGTGGGGGTGGCTGGGTGCTGCGGCGGGTGACAGGATGCGCGATCCCGGCCCGCCGCCGGAATGCGCCGTGCCCAATCGAGGCAGCGAAGCTTGAATGAATTTAATCAAGGTATCCTGACTATCCCCAGCTCGCCGGGGATGACAACCCTGAAATCGGGTTTTTTACGGTCCGCTACGGCTGGGAAATCGGCTTGCAAGCCCTGCCGGAACTAGCCACACTGTATTATCTCTAAGGGAAAATTCAAACGCGACATCGTATGAGCTGCGACCCATTGCCAGGACCGCAGCGCCTCCCAAACCGTTCGAATTCGAAAGAGGCGGCACGCAAGAAGGCCGAGGCCGCTCAAAACGAACGCAATCTCAAGCTTGGCGCAAATCGCACTCCTTTGCCGAATTGTCTGAATCCCGTAGTCGCGTCCCGGATTCAGGCGCAGGCCGCCCGATCGAAACAGAGATACGAGCAAGCCATCCTGTGGCGGACGCTGTGGATCGGGGGCTTGGTGGTTGTCGCGATTTTCACCGGTTTGGAACTGCTGAAACCCGCTCCGATGGCACCCGTCACGGCGCGGATCGTGACGACCCAGGAACGCCCGGTTGCCGCGCCGGCGAAGCGGCCTGCCGCCACCGTGGCTGCCAGATTTCCGCAAGACACTCCCGCCCCGCCCGCCGCTGACGCCTCGATCCCGCAGCCCCCGCCTGTCGCCACCAAGGAGGAAAGTGCGTATCCGCCGGCAACGGAATCCGACCGGCTGGCTGGCGAAGGCTTGCTGGTGATGGTCGGTCCGGAATCGCAACGCGCATCGGCCGTCAGGCGGGATCAGGAGCTGCTCGGACGCACCATCGAAGGCAAGGCGTGGAACGCCTACCGCGGATTGCTCGCAAGGTCCGTCAACGCTGGAATCGCCAAACTTCCGCCGGGCCAGGGACTGAACCGCTTCGATCCGCTATGGAACGAACCGGTGCTCTATCAGGGGATCCTGCGTTGGCGGACGCTCGGGTGTTTTTCCCAATCCGAAATCGTCGCGCTGGTCTACGACCGCTACACCGGCGAAACGCTGGAGTGGCTGCTGCGCGACAACAAGGCGATGGAGGAACTGCTGGCCACGATTCACCCGAAGGATGATGGAGGCAGGGTTTTGAAATTTCTGATGGATGCGCGGGCGGTTCACTTGGAAGACTATCAGAAATACTTCCCCCTTGCGGTGGCTTGCGCGGTGGTCTTCGACAACCCGATGTCCATTCCCCATCCCATCGGCAGCAAGGAATACGGGCCTGAATCGGTGGTGGATCCCGTGCAACGCTACCGATGGTATGTCGGAAAAAACGAAAAAGGCAAACTGGCCGCGCCGGTGCATCATTCCTCCGCCCGCGATCTGGTGTGGGTCGTTTGCGCGCCGGTCACCACCTCCGAGCTCGAGTGGTCGATCGACAAGATGCATCTCCGCCGCAAGACCTGGGGCGATGCCTACGGCATGATCAAGTATCTGATGGAACGTGCCGTCGAGGGCCTCGATCCCTACGAGGAATATTCGTTCGCTGAAATCCTCAAGGAAGGCGGCATCTGCGGCGATCAAGCGTATTTTTGCGTCAACACGGCAAGGGCGCAGGGAATCCCGGCGATGACCATCGGTGGCGAAACCGATCTCGGCGGCCACGCCTGGGCCGGGATCAAGATCGATGCCGGCGCATGGACCACCGGAGTGGGCCGCGTGGGCGGAGCGGCCAAGGGCCAGGCCGAAAATCCGCAAACCGGCGGGTCGATCAGCGAACAGGAAATCCAATCGTGGAACGATCGCCTGCAACAGAGCCCGCTCGTCACCCTCTCGGTCCGGCGGCACCTCTGGCTGGCGGATTTTTACAGTGCGACGGAGAATGCCGATGACAACGCCGCGGCCATCCGTCTGGCGAACCGGATCGGCCATTCGTTCACCGAGACATGGCGCGCTCTCTATTCGCTGCTAGAACGGCAGACGAGCCTAACAGGCGACCCCGCGGTGCCAGACAATCTGGACGAGTGGAAGAGCTTTGCCAAGGACATGCGCCGCGAATTCAAGGACAACCCGCGCATGGCCGAACTGGCCGCCGACGCCGAAGTCGAATTCATTTTCCCGTATGGCTCCCAGGGTGATGCCAAACGAACCCTGCTGCGCGAACGCCGCAGAATCGAACGCGATTCCGGCGAGCAGAAGGATCTCATCGCCACCTCCCTCAAGCGCGAGGCGGAGGTGATCTCAAAAAAGGGCGGGCCGGATGGCAAGCGCGACATCATGCAACTTTATGACCGGGCCCTGCGCGATTACGGCGGCAGCGTCACCGGATTCAAGATGATGGCCGAGGACTATTTCGGTTATTTCAAGGGCGATCCGGAACTCGCCCGCAAAGCCGCCCGCGACATCGAACTTGCCTTTAAACGCGTGGTTGAGACCGGCACCAAGGATTGGTTCCGCGCCGAAACCGAACTGGGCATCTACCGGCAAATCTGCGGTTACTACCGCGTTGCCGGCGACCCGGAGCGCGCGGAAATGTTAGAGAAGCGCGGCGACGTGCTGCTCCGGCGGGCGAAGCGCAGCGCACTGTGAAGCGGCCCGGGTCAAGCGATCATCACCCGCTTGACCGGCGGCAAGACGAGTTGGTCGAACCGTGGTCGCTCGAATCCATGGCCGGGCAGGCCGGGCGGGCTGGCGCGCACCCGCATCGCCCACCCTTGCCGGAAACTCACCAACCTCACCCCGATGGACGATCGGCAGCAGCTCCGGGTGGAAAAGGCCAAGCGCCTGTTGGCGGAAAACCGGCTGACCATCACCGGCATCGCGATGGAGTGCGGATTGGCCGCCAGCACCGATTTTGGCAGCGTGTTGCGAGGGCAAACGCAATGTTTTCCGAGGGACTACCGCGATTCAGGCCGGCCGGCCTGAATGGACGCCTTTTGTGAAAGACACGCAGGCCGGCCCCGTATTTTGGCTAACCTTGCGCCCGCACCGTGTAAGGATTGCACGCCGTGATTTCCCCAGCGCCACCACCGCCAGCCCGTCGTCCGCATTAAGGTTTGATTTTCCCTGAAAAGCCAGAAAGCATCCCCACGCACACGCACCCCAAATCGAATACCCCATGTCCACTGAACCCTGTTGCCCGAACAACAAACTCGCATTCATTTATGGAGCACTCCTCCTCCGCCTCTGGCTCGCCGTGCGCGCCATTCAGACCGGGGTTGAAAAATACGCGGGAACCCGCTCCGGGGACCAGGTGGTTGCGGTGGACGGCGCGGCCAATGCAGAAGGTCTCACTGCCGCGGGCTCACTGAAATACTACGCCCTGGAGAACTACCACGGCGTGCCCGCCGCCCTGATGAAGAAATTCCAGGCCGAGCCGCTGATGATGAAATTCGCGCTTCCCCTCTACGACAAGATCCTTGGCCCCACTTTGGTGCTGCTGGGCATCACCATCCTGCTGGGCATCGCCAGCCGCACCTCGCTGTTCCTGCTCGGCCTGCTCTACATGAGCCTGACTTGGGGCCTGATCCTCATCAAACAAGACGACGGCGTCTCGTGGCTCGGCATCCACATGATCCTGGTCGTCATGGCACTCGCCCTTGCGGAGCACAACCGCTTCGGTATCCTTAAGAAATGGTAATCGCATGAACCCCTTATCCAACTCCATCAGCCGCCGGGACTTCCTTTCCAAATCCGTCGCCGGTGCCGGCGCTGGCCTTGTCCTCGGCGCACCCAACATCCTTCGCGCCGCCAACGCCGATGGCGCGGACAAAATCCACGTCGCGCTCGTCGGCTTCGGCAAACAAGGCCGGGAGGCCTTGTTCAATGCGATGAAAAACATCCCGGGACTCCATTTCCAGGCGGTGTGTGACATTTGGGATTACAACCGCAACTCGGGCGTCAATTCCGTAAACGCCTTCCAGGGATCAAAGCCGAACGCCTACGTCGATATCGACGAAATGCTGGCCAAGGAAAAGGGACTCGACGTCGCCATCATCGCAACTCCGGACTTCTGGCACTCGCCCCATACCGTGAAATGCCTCGAAGCTGGCTTGCATGTCTATTGCGAAAAAATGATGGCCCACACGATCGAGGCCGCCCGCGAGATGGTCAAAGCAATGGAACGCACCGGCAAACTCTGCCAGATCGGCCACCAGCGCCGCTCCAATCCCCGCTACCGCTACACGCTCAACCGTCTGATCAACGGGAAAAAAATCTGCGGCCAGATCGTCAACGCCAGTGCCCAGTGGAACCGCTCCCTTGGAGCCTCACAAAATATTGGGTTCAGCAAAAAACTGACCATTGATCAGGCCGTTCTCAACCGCTTTGGATACAAGGACATGATGCAGTTCATGAACTGGCGCACCTACCGCGGCCTCTCCGGCGGTCCAATCTCCGACCTTGGCGCCCACCAGATCGATATCTTCAACTGGTTCCTCGGCACCGTGCCCAAGCGGGTTTACGCCTCGGGCGGCAACTCCTACTTCAAGGATCGCGAGCACTTCGACAACATGATGTGCATCTTCGATTACGACACTCCGCAGGGCGAGGTGCGCGCGTCCTATCAGGTGCTCACCACCACCAGTTACGGCGGCGGCTTCTACGAGGCCTTCATGGGCACCGAGGCCTCCATCAAGATTTCGGAAATCGCCGCTTCCTCGGCAATTTACCGCGAGAGCGGCGACCACGTCCCGGATTGGGGTGACCTGGTGGACCGCGGCTACCTGATCAAAAAGCCCGCGCCGCCCAAACCCGAGGCCTCCGCCGACGCCGTGGCAGCCTACGAGTCCGCCGCACCGGACATCTACGACCTGCCCGGTGGCTTCGGCAAACCCGCTCACCAGCCCCACCTAGAGAACTTCTTCGATTCCGTGCGCGGCAAGGCGAAACTCAATTGCGACGCCCGCCACGCCTTCGAAAGCGAGGCACCCATCTTCTGGGTCAACCCTTCCGCCCTCACCAAACAACCAATCGACTTCACTTCTGAACATCTCGCCGTATGAAACATAAACTAATCGTTCCCACCCTCTGCGCCTTCAGCGCCCTCGTCTTCTCCGGTTGCGGGGAAAAATCCGACACAAAATCCGCCGCGTCGGATGCGCCCGCCGCCTCCGGTGGCACCCCCGGCGGCACCCCCGGCGGAGAGGCGCTCACCACCAAGCTGCCACCCGAACTCATCGAGGGCACGCCCAAGCCAATCAATGTTCCCAATGTGGTGCCGGCTCCGACAAAAGCTCCTGAATTCCTCGTGCCCGCGGGCACCGAGTTGCTGTCTAAAGACAAAAAAGTCAAAAGCAGCGACAGCGATCCGATCATCGGCTCGCTCGACCTGATCACCGACGGCGAGAAGGACGCCGGCGAAGGATATTTCGTGGAATTGCTAGATGGCCTGCAGTGGGTCCAGATCGATCTTGAAAAAAGCGCCGCCGTTTCCGCCATCTGGCTGTGGCACTTCCATTCGCAAAAGCGCGCCTATCATGACGTGATCATCCAAGTGTCCGATGATGCCGAATTCAAAACCGGTGTGACCACCGTGTTCAACAACGACTACGACGACTCCTCAAAAATGGGCAAAGGCGTGGATCGTCCCTACGTCGAAACCCGCTTCGGCGTTCTCGCTGATGCCAAGGGCGCCAAGGGCCGCTATGTCCGCCTTCACAGCAATGGCAACACTTCTAACGAGATGAACCACTACATCGAAGTGGAAGTCTTCGGTAAGTCGCTCTAACGAAACGCCAGGTCCGGAGTCCCGGGGCACGGATGATTTTCCGGGACGAGTTCTTGATATGATCGGCAGGATGGCTTGGGCGAGTGCTCCAAGCCATCAAGGTGGAATTCTGCGGCCCAAACCCTCTCCTGAACTCTAACGCAACAAACCATGAAACGTCGGAATTTTCTCAACACCACCGCCATCACCAGCGCCGGACTCACCCTTCTTCCCAGCGGCCTCCTGAGGGGTGCCGCATCTCCTAACAACAAGCTCAACGTCGCCCTGATCGGCGTATGGGGACGCGGGTTGGCGCATTACAGCGCGCTTGCCGAGGAAAACGTCGTTGCCCTCTGCGATGTCAACGAGGCGCGTTTTCCCGAGGCGCTGCAACGTTTTCCGGGTGCAAAGACCTATGTGGACTGGCGGAAATGCCTGGATCAAAAGGGTCTGGATGCCGTGGTGATCTGCACCGCCGACCACACCCACGCCTTCATCGCGAACTGGGCCTTGAACCGCGGCCTGCATGTCTATTGCGAAAAACCGCTGGCCGTTTCCGTGGAGGAGGCC
Organism: Prosthecobacter debontii; assembly: GCA_945869465.1. Classification (GTDB taxonomy): domain Bacteria; phylum Verrucomicrobiota; class Verrucomicrobiia; order Verrucomicrobiales; family Akkermansiaceae; genus Luteolibacter. The sequence continues at coordinate 1,305 of CAMBPB010000022.1, read as the reverse complement.
CGCGTGGTGCGCGCCAACTGGTTGTCCAAAAAAGACAAACTCGCCACCCAGGTGGGCATGCAGCGCCACGCCGAACCGAACTTCAACCGCATCCGCGAATTGATTCGCGATGGGGCCATCGGCGATCTCCAATCCGCCGCGGCCTGGGGCAACCGCCAGATCCGCCGCGCCGGCTACCTGCCCGCAGAGGGTGCGCCACCTAACGGATTTCATTTCGATCTGTGGCTCGGCCCGTCCCCCGAGCATCCCTACAACCCGGGCTATTTCAAGGGTTCGGCCGGCGCCAACTGCCTGGAATGGAATATGTATTGGGATTTCGGCGCGGGCCAGATCGGCGACATGGGCAGCCACACGATGGATCTGTTATGGAACGCGGTGGACGCCGGCTTGCCGATCACGGCCGAGGCCAAGGGCGAGGCCTTCAATCCCGACGTCACTCCCGTGGAATGCGAATCCCACTTCGATTTTGCCGCCAACGACTGGCGCGGCCCGATCCGGGTGAGCTGGTATCAGGGTGGCGCCATGCCGCGCTCGCCGAAACCCTGCATCGACCTCAAGGCCATCGGCCACGGTGCCATGTTCAAGGGATCCAAGGGTTTCCTCATCGCCGACTTCGAATCCCGCATGTTGATCCCATACGGCGACAAGGCGGACCTCACCGATTACAAACCCCGGTCGGTCAAAACCTTGCTGCCGCCTGTGGGTCACTTCCAGAAACAATGGATCGATGCCTGCAAGAATCCCGCGCTCAAAACCGCCTGTGATTTTGAATACAGCGCCAATATGATCGAACAAATGCTGTTAGGGCTGGTCGCATATCGCGTCGGCAAAAAACTCGCATACGATGGCAAGACCGGAAAAGTCACCAACGCACCGGAAGCCAACGAGTTGCTCAGCCGCAAATACCGCGACGGCTGGGTGCTCAACGGCTGACACATGATGCCGGCGTTCCGCCCGCTGCTTTGGAAAACCACGTAACGACCGAAATCATGTCTTCACCCACCCGGGTCATCGTCTGGGGCGAGTTCCGCCACGAGAAATCCAACCCGAAAGTCGCCGCGATCTATCCGGACGGCATCCACGAGGCGATCGCCGGGTTTCTCCGCCCGCAGGCGGATCTCGCAGTCGCCACCGCCTCCCTCGACCAACCGGACAACGGACTTCCGGCGGAACGGTTGGAGCACACCGACGTGCTGATCTGGTGGGGCCACATGGCCCACGGCGAAGTGGCCGACGAAGTCGTCGGCAACGTGCGCCGGAGGGTGCTGGAAGGCATGGGTTTGATCGTGCTGCATTCCGCCCACT
>CAMBPB010000021.1 GCA_945869465.1 Prosthecobacter debontii | reverse complement strand
AAGAAGCCGCCATGCCGGCCTTCGCTTGCACATCTTATGGGCGGGCGGGTTTGGAAACCCGCGCTCCCGGCGAGTGATTGCCCCGGGACCGCGAGTCTGTGACTCGCCTGACCCTGATCTGAGAAAGAATCCGCCATGCCGGGCCTTCGCTTGCACATCTCATGGGCGTGCGGGCTTGGAAACCCGCGCTCCCGGCGGTTCATGGCACTGGGACCGCGAGTCGGTGACTCGCCTGACCCTGATCTGAGAAAGAAGCCGCCATGCCGGGCCTTCGCTTGCACATCTCATGGGCGTGCGGGTTTGGAAACCCGCGCTCCCGGCGCCTATTGGCCAGTGCAAAAATCCGCCCGCCTGTTTGCAACCGGTGTTTGGCATCTTTTTTCAGGTCCGCCGGGGTTTCAGGTGCTTGCACTGGTCGCTGGCAAAGCCCAGACTTTGGCATGCTCCGTCCCTGGATCTCCACCAACCTGGCCGTCTCCGCCGATGGGAAGATCAGTTCCGTGGCCCGCCAGCCAACGGGCTGGACCTCCCGCGAGGATCATCTCAGACTGCTAGAACTGCGCCGCAACGCGGACGCCCTGATGGTCGGACGCGGCACCCTGGAATCCGACCGGATGACCCTGGCGGTTCCCGGAAAGTCCATCCAACCGCTGCGCTGCATCGTCTCGCGCGGCGGACAGCTCGATCCGGATCACCCGGTTTTCCGGAAACCCGGCGGCGCAATCCACCTGCTGGTCACCGAAAGCGGTTCTCAACCGGCCGCTGTGGATGCCACGATTCATCGCCAGGATCTGGCCGGGTTTCTCGCCACGCTCGCTTCCGAATACGGGGTGAACCAGCTCCACTGCGAAGGTGGCGGAAGTTTGATCCGCTCGCTGGCGGAACTGGATGCGATCGATGAGTTTCACCTGACGCTTGCCGGCCACACATTGTTCGGCGGCTTGATGGCACCGACGGCCACGGGCATTCCGGCGGATTTTCTCCCGAATGCGCTGGAGTTTGAAATCAGCCACTTCGATCCGCTGCTGGCTTCAGGCGAATGTTTCCTCAGCTACCGGCGCTGGAAAAACCCCGCCGTATCTCAGTGAGCGGGTTTTTCTGCGGGACTCGCATGATCGGCCGGCTCGCCATGGCTGGCCGGGTGCTCGTCATGGAGTTGCTTAGTGCCGTCAGGCCCTTCGAATTCGTGGCGTTCGCAGGAAACGCCTGACAAGGCAACGGCCACCAGCAGCAGGGAGAAAAGTTTCATCGCGGCGCTTCATACCCACTCGCGCCGGAAACACAACCCCCAAGGCGATTTCAATCATGGCGACCTGCCATCAACCAGTCCGCCACCGCCGTGGCGGAGCGTTCGTGGGCTCCCGGTCCGCCAAGTTTCCCGGCGGTCTCGGCAAGCCGCGCCTGCAGGGTTTCGCGTTTTTCGGGCGACTCGAGCAACCCCCGGAGCGCCCTTGATATTGCGCCCGCTTCGGCCTTCCCTTGGATCAATTCCTCGACCACTTCCTCACCCGCCAGGATGTTGACGATGCCGATGAGTTTGATTTTCACCAGCACCTTCGCCGCCGCATAGGTGAGGGGAGCCACCCGATAGACCAAGCAATACGGCAGACCGTAAAACGCAGCCTCCAGCGTCGCCGTGCCGCTGGCGATCACCGCGCAACCGGCCCGCTGCATCAACGAGTGGCTCTCGCCGGTGTTCACCGTGATCAGGTCCCCCGCCCCGACTGCGGCCATCAGGCGGCGGATCTGCCCCGCCAATTTCGCCGAGGCGGCGGGCACTTCGAACGTGAGATCGCCACGCCATGACCTCAGCCGTTTCGCCGCCTCGATCATCATCGGAAACAAACGGGCGATTTCCCGCTCGCGGCTGCCGGGAAACAACCCGACGAGTGCCTCATCCCGCATGACCCGGGTGATGCGCTTTTCCTCCAGCTCATCCACCAGGGGATGCCCGACAAAAGTGGTTTTCAACCCGGCGTTCTGAAAAATCGGCTGCTCGAAGGGAAACAAACACAGCATTTCGTCGAGTAATCCGACCATTTTGGGAATCCGCCCCTTGTTCCATGCCCACACTTGCGGGCTGATGTAATAGACTAGGCGGGTTTCCGGGCATTCCCGTTTCACCGCCTCCGCGAAACGCAGATTGAAGCCGGGGTAATCGATCAAGAGCAACACCTCCGGACGGAAAGCCTTCAAGTCCTCCAACATCCGGGCGAAGCGTTCCTTGAACCAGCCGTAACGCTTCAAAACCTCCCACACCCCCATCACCGCGGCGTCCTCCACCCAATCGACTAGGCCCGGTCCCGCCACCGCCGCCATCCCAGGCCCGCCCACCCCGTGAATCTCAACCGCAGGCACCATCGCCTTGAGCGAACGCAACAATCCCGCCCCGTGGGCATCCCCGCTGAGCTCACCCGCCACCACATACAGCCGTTTCGACATGCCCGTGCAAATTAGCCGCCGCTCACCGCCCTGACCATGAAAAACACCGGCCATTCCCTGCGCTTGGCGAAAATCGACTCACTTGCTGAGTTCCGCATTGATTTCGACGCCGCCGCCGCTTTGATCGTCCTCCCGAACTTCCGCCCCGTCCCTGTCATGCCTGCCGATCTCCCAGAACCTCCCATGCCTCTTGCCGAAATCTCCCAAGGCCCCAATGCCTTCGAAGAATTTCTCGACCGCAACCAAAAGAATCTCGTCATCCTCGCCATCCTCCTCGCCATCGGCGCGGCCGCGCTGGTGATCTACCGCGGCATCGAAAAAAGCCGGATGGAAACCGCCGGCGCGGCACTCAATAAGGCCGAGGACCTCGCCGCTCTGCAAGCCGTCGTCAACGAGCACGCCGGCACCACCGCCGCACTCAGCGCCATGGTCTTGCTGGCCGACCGCCAGTGGAGCGACGGCCAACAGGATGCCGCCATCGAAACGCTCCGCGCCTTCATTTCCTCAAGCCCCAGCCACCCGGCTCGTCCCGCCGCTCAGGCAAGCCTCGCATCCAAGCTGATGGCCCAAGGCAAATCCGCCGATGCCGCCAAGATTTTTGGGGATGTCGGGGCGGACCCCAGCGCCCGTTTCATCGCGCCTTACGCCCTCATTTCCCTCGGTGACATCTCGAAAGTGGCGGGCGATCTGGAGAAGGCCGAAGCCTCCTACAAGCGAGTGAAAACCGAATTTCCGGACAGTAGTTTCGCCGCCATCGCCAACCGGCGCATTGCCATCCTGAAGGCCAAGCCGCCGGTCGAAATCGTATCTCCACCCGCTCCCGAGCCCAAGTCGGACACTCCGCCCGCATCGCTCATTCCACCCGTCCCGGGCGGGGTGGTTCCCGTGCCGGTTGCTCCTCCAGCCCCGGCTCCAGCCCCGGCTCCCGCTCCCGCTCCCGCTCCCGCTCCCGCTCCTCCCGCGGAAGCCACGCCGCCCGCTCCCGCTCCTCCGCAAGAAGCACCGCCCCAGCCCCGTAACGAGCAACCCGGTGAAACCCCGGCCGCCCCGGAGCCCTAATACTCCTCCATTTGACATCCCATCAACCTCAAGCATCCTAAACACCGTGTTTAAAAAAGTCATCGGCCAAGACCACCGCGATTCCTCACGATCCGTTCCACCTCAGCCGGAACCCCGCCGCCCGGAACCGGTTCCCGTCCCTCCGCCCGCATCCTACGGGGCTCAGCCTGCTCCCGCCCCCGCCCGCAGTTCTCCCGCCGCCACCCGCAACGTGCTCTCCTCGGACGTGGAAATCAAAGGCACCGTCAAGTTCAACCACGATCTCGTGGTGGACGGCAAAATCGAAGGTGAAATCTCCTCCGACGGCAGCCTCACCATTGGCGAAAACGCCCGCATCAAAGCGGAAGTCAAAACCGCCACCGTGATCGTTTATGGCAAGGTCCACGGCAATCTCACCGCCACCGACCGCGTCGAACTCAAAGCCAGCGCCGAAGTGGTCGGCGACATCAAGGCCAAGACCTTGTCCATCGAACCCGGTGCCATCTTCGTCGGCAAATCCACCGTCGGAACGCCCGCTCAAGTCCCAGCCCAAGTCGCCGCCCAAACGTCCGCCCAACCCGCGGCCAAAGCTCCGGTTGCTCCCGAAACTCCCAAACAAGGGAACCTCCTCGCAGGCACCAATCCCTGAATTTGACACTCCACCGTCCGCAATTCAATCCCCTCAGCCATGGCCGATGAGCCCCAGCGCCATCGCATCGAGGTGGCATGCCCGGAATGCGGGCACCAGCAAATCGAACCGGCACTCGTGGTTTCCACCCAGTGCCGGGCCTGCCGAGCCAACTTCCAGGTCCGCGACGGCAAAGGCGTGGTTAGAACCCGCCCGGTCACGCGCCTTGCCAAGCCCCGCAAGGACACCGATCCGGAACCCGTGCAAGAGGCTCCAAAACCACCTCCGGCATTCCGCCTGAGTCCCGGCACCCCACCTCCGCGCTCGTTCCTGATGCGCCTGCTCCACCCGGTGAAACCGCCCCGGGAAGTCGCTTGTTTCAATTGCCGCCACGCCTTCACCGCCATCGCCGCGGCACAATCCAGCCAGTGCCCCAAATGCGGCAGTTATGTCAGCCTGTTGGACTACGACATCACCGAGCATTGGAACCGCCGAATCGAAACCTGCGGCGATGTGGTCATCCAGAAAACCGGCGCCGTCTCGGGCGTCACCCTGCGTTGCCACAACCTCACCGTCCTAGGCGAACTCGCCGGATCGGTCGAATGCTCCGGCGATCTCGTGATCCGCAACCATGGCAAGATCATCGGCACCGTCCATTGCCGCCACCTGCGCATCGAAAAAGGCGCGCGCGTCGAGTTTCTCAACCCCGTCACCGCCACCACCGCCTCGATCGATGGCAACGTCCGCGGCCAGATCTTCTGCACCGGCGCGGTCACCCTCGCAAAACGCGCCCACCTCCAAGGCCTCGTCCGCACCTCGTCCCTCATCGTCAAACCCGGCGCTAAACACACCGGTACCATCGAAATGGTGAATCCCTCCACTTCCCCTAATCCGTAAACCGTAGCCTTGAAATTCCAAGTCATCCGCACGCAGAGCACAACCACGAGTGAAGAATCGCGCCAACCCGCGGCCTCCTCCGCATCCCGCTCACCCGGCTAATCCATTCTCTTGCGTTTCGGATTTCATGCTTCAAATTTAGTGCTTTAAAACCATGCCCGCCGCGCTCGATCTCAAGGAGGAAATTCTCGCCCTCAAGAAGGCTCGCAACGCCGTCATCCTCGCCCATAACTATCAGACTGGCGACATCCAGGACGTGGCCGACCACGTGGGCGATTCGTTAGGCCTGGCCTACCACGCCAAGGCCACCAATGCCGACGTCATCGCCTTTTGCGGCGTGCACTTCATGGCGGAAACCGCCAAGATCGTGAACCCCGGGAAAATCGTCGTGCTGCCCGACAAGGACGCCGGTTGCTCGCTCGAACAATCCTGCCCCGCCGATCAGCTCGAAGCCTTCCTCAAGGCCAACGCTGCAAAGAACTATTACGTCATCGCCTACATCAACTGCTCCGGCGGAGTCAAGGCGCTCTGCGACGTAATCTGCACCTCCGGCAACGCGGTTAGAATCGTCAACCTGGCGCCCGCGGACCGGCCGATCCTGTTCGTGCCCGACGAAAACCTCGGTGCCTGGGTCATGGAACAAACCGGCCGCAAGATGGATCTCTGGAAGGGCAATTGTTATGTCCACGTCGAGTTCACCCGCGATTCGATCCAGCGCATCAAGGCCCAATACCCGGACGCGCTCGTCGTCGCCCACCCGGAATGCACCCAGGCCGTGCGCTTGTTAGCCGATGAGGTCTGCTCGACTGAGAAGATGGTCGGTTTCTGCAAAAACGCGCCGGTGAAAAACATCATCGTCGTCACCGAAAGCGGCATGCTCCACCGCCTGCGCAAGGAGTGCCCGGACAAGAACCTCATCGCCGGCCCCACCGATCGCTGCGCCTGCGCGGATTGCCGCTACATGAAGATGAACACCCTGCAGAAACTCCGCGACTGCCTAGAATCCCTCCAACCGCGCGTCGAGATGGAGGAATCCCTGCGCAAACGCGCCGAAGTCCCGCTGCTGCGGATGTTGGAGCAATCGAAATGAGCCCGGCATTTCCGCCCACCTCGCCACCGCCCACCTTCGGACATTCTGATCCGGGCGGATTCAATCTGGCACTGAGCCATGCCGAAAGGCAGGGCCACAGCCCAGATCCTCAGCTCTTGCGGCGGTTGGCACCGGGCTTTTCCGGGGCGCGTGCGGCGGGCTTGGAATGGGCGGCGGATTTGTTCGTTTTCAGCGCCTCCTTGTCGCGGGTGCGCTTCCGCCAGTCGCGCCGCGGAGCGGTTTCACCGGGTTTGTATGCAGGGATGGGCACATGGTAGTTGAAACCCTTGAGGTGCTTGCGGGTGAGTCGCTGGCAAATGAAGAGTTCGAGGATTCCTAGCAGATTGAGATCTTCCTTGGGAACCAAGCTGATCGCATCGCCCTGCGCCTCCGCCCTCCCGGTGCGGCCGATGCGATGCACGTAGTCCTCGGGGTTGACCGGAAAATCATAGTTCACGACGTGGGTGACACCATCGATATCGATTCCGCGCGCGACGATGTCCGTGGCGACAAGCACTTGGACGCCGCCATCTTTGAAATCCTGAAGGGCCTGGAGCCGTTGTTCCTGCGAGCGGCTGGAGTGAAGCTTGGCGACTTTGACCCCGGCGAGCTTGAGGCAATTTGTTAGGCGGTTCGCGCCGTCCTTCATCCGGGCGAAGACCAGGACCCGTTTGAAGTTGGACTGCCGGAGCAGCTCCAGCAGGAGGGCGTTTTTCAAATGCGCCGGCACCTCATAGACGCATTGGGCCACGGTGTCCGCCGGGTTCGCGCGTTTTCCGATCTGGACCATCTTGGGCTGATATTGAAACCGGCGCGCCAGAGACTCGACCTCTTTGGACAGGGTGGCGGAGAACATGAGGGTTTGCCGCCGTTTTGGCAGATGGCCGACGATCGTCACGATGTCCGGTAGGAAACCCATGTGAAGCATCCGGTCCGCTTCATCGAGAACGAGCATATCCAACCGGCTGAAATCGATCATCTGCCGCCCGATCAGATCGATCAACCGCCCGGGTGTGGCGACGACGATATGGACGCCTTTGTGCAAGGACTTGATTTGGGAGTTTTCTTCCACTCCTCCGTAAATGGCGGCAACGCGGATCGGGAGGTGTTGACCGTAGGCCCGGATGTTTTCCATGATCTGGACGGCGAGTTCCCGCGTGGGGGCGAGAATGAGCGATTTGATGCAGCGCGGTTGGCCCTCGCCGTGGGAAATGGCAAGGCGGTGAAGCATCGGCAGCACAAAGGCCGCCGTTTTTCCCGTGCCAGTCTGGGCGATCGCAATCAGGTCATTTCCCTGCATTACCTTGGGGATGGCAGCCGCCTGCACCGGAGTCGGGCGGGTGTAACCTGCTTTCTGAATGGCGCGGAAGATCCCGGCCTCAAGTCCGAATTTGCTGAACGGCATGCGCGCATCCTAAGCCGCCGGAGCCGCGGATGGCACGGATTTAAATCCACAACAAGACTCCCGGCCGATCCACCTGCTCACCGTCCGGTGGCCGCATGAAAGCGCGTGGAAATCCCCTTGCCAGCAACGATCCCAGCCAGTCGCTCCGGGTGGCGGCCATGCGCGATGTGGGTCTCGATGCCGGCATCGACGGCAAATTTCACGGCGGCGAGTTTCGACGCCATGCCGCCCATCGAGAAGCGGCCCTTGTCAGCGCGGACGTGGCGGAAGACCTTGTCGATGTCGGTCACCTCGGAGATGAGCACATCGGTGTCCGGATCTAGCAGGCCGTCCACGCTGGTGAGCAGGATGACGCGGGTTGCGCCGGCGAGTTTCGCGACGCGCACCGATAGCATGTCGTTGTCGCCGAATTTCAACTCCTCCACGGCGACCGAGTCGTTTTCGTTGATGATCGGCAGAATGCGCGGCTCGGATAGCAGCCGGCCGAGCGTGGACGAAACATACCCCGCGCGCTCCGGCGTGCCAAGGTCACCAGCGGTGAGCAGGACCTGGGCGTCGGTGACATCAAAATTGGAAAACAAGCTGCTATACGTTTGCATCAGCCGCGCCTGGCCGACGGCCGCGCAGGCCTGGCGGGTGGTGGTGTCCTGCGGGTATTCGGCCAGACCGAAGGCGGAAACGCCGGAGCCGACCGCGCCCGACGAGACAAACAGGCAGCGGTGCCCGACATTGATCAAACCGGCGATGGCCGAGACCAGATGCACCAGCGCGGCGCGGTCGAGCGTGCCGTCGGCGGATTTGGTGAGCACGCCGGTGCCCGCTTTGATGACAGTGAGATTGGAAGTCATGAGAGGATTTCGCCGTGAGACATAGCTGGTATCCCCGGATCGCGCCAGAGCAAGCTCGGAAAAAAGGCGCAAGGAAAACACTTGAGAAATCGCCCATCGAAGGCACTCCATCTCGCCGGATATAACCGGCGTTCATGGACCAAATTTTGGGAGCCCTGACCATGCCGCGCTTGGTGCCGTCCGCGGCGGGAGCGCGGACGGTCCAGACCCGTTCACCGTCACCGGTGATGGCGATGGTGCCCCTGCCGGGAATGAGACGCTCAATGCGAAAGACCGCCCAAGCGGGCACCGCAACCATCTGACATGCGGACGCTCCGAATTCTAAGGGAGCGGCGGAACGTGCTTCACTTGAGCAAAGCGAGAATCGGCTGCGGCCAGATGCCTAGCACCAACGTGGCGACGGTGAGCAGGGCGATGCAAACCTTGCTGATCGCAGGCAGCGTAATGGCGGCCCTGTCTCCCGGGTCGGCCCACCACATGGCGCGGACGACGTTCAGATAGTAATAGAAGCCGGCGGCCGCGGCGATGAAGGCGACGCCGACACCGGCCCATAGCTTGGCTTCCATCGCGAGTGAGAAGACGAAGAACTTGCCGATGAAGCCGGCGGTCAGCGGGACACCGGCGAGCGCGGCTAACAGAACAGTGAGTGCCAGGGCGAGCAGCGGGTTGGTTTTTCCGAGACCGTTGAAGTCGGTGATATTCTCGCCATCCCGCTGGATACGGACCTGGGCGAGGACGAAGAATACGCCGAGCGTCATGATGAGGTAGGTGGCGAGATAGAAGGAAACCACCTGGCTGGAACCGAGCGATGATCCGGTTTCGGGTGCGCCGGAGGCGAGTGCGAGCAGGAGGAATCCGGCGTGGGCGATGGACGAGTAGGCGAGCAGTCGCTTGAAGTTGGTCTGCGGAATGGCGGCGAGGTTTCCGAAGAGCAGCGTGGCGATGGAGAGGATGGCGAGAAGTTTCAACACCGGGCCGCGGGTCATGTCGCTGGCGAGGAACGGCTCCAGGAAACGGATCATCAGGATGAAACCCGCGGCCTTGGAGCCCACCGATAGAAACGCGGTGGTGGGGGTGGGAGCTCCCTGATAGACATCCGGGATCCATACCTGCATGGGTACCGCGCCGATTTTGAAGCCGAGGCCGACCATGACGAGGGCGATACCGAAGAGCAGGGCGGTGGGAGATTGGAGATTGGAGATTGAGGGTTGAAGATTGGAGAGACTCATCGTTCCGGTGGCGCCATAGACCCACGCGATACCGTAAACGAGGAAGCCAGTACTGAGCGCGCCGAGGATGAGGTATTTCACGCCCGCTTCGAGCGAACCAACATTGCGCCGCATGTAGGCGACCATCACGTAAAAGGTGACGGTGACGAGTTCGAGTGCGACAAATGCTCCGGCAAGGTCTTTGGCGGAGGCGAGCAACATCATGCCGACGCACGCGAAAACGGGCAGGGCGTAATATTCGCCGGTGCCGTTTTCCGATCCCGGATGATCGGTGAAACGGGCGAGGATCTTCCGGTAGTCGATGGACAGCAGGATGACGAGGATGGTGCAGACGAGGGCGAACGTCTTATAGAAACGTGCGAGTGAATCGAATTGATAGAAGTTCCACAGCGGCCACTTCGCCCATGCGGAGTCGGGCTTGGCATCGGGTCCGATGGCGATGCAGGTGAGGACGAGAACGCCACCGAGGCCTACGGCAGCGGCAATGCCGACCCATGCCTTGCTTTTCGTGGAGACAAAGGCTTCGGCTATGAGCAGGACGAGACCCAGCGTGACGGTGAGTGCTTCTAGGTAGTAGGCGGGCATTGGGAAGAATCTTGGAGATTGGTCGGATCAGTCGGATCTTCTATTTCAGCAGGTTCAGCAGCAGGTTGGGATAGAGCCCCACCGCGAAGAGCGCCAGCACCAGCAGCACCGCCGGGATACGATCGGCCAGAGTGAGATCCGCGGCGAACTCGGTGGATTTCACGGACGGGCCCTGGAAGATCTTCCGGTAAGCGCGCAGCATGTAAACGGCCGAGATGACCACACCCCAGATCGAGAGGATGCAGGCGATCTGCACCGGGCCGAGGCCGGCGGTGGCATCATAGGATTTGAAGGCGGCAAGGAAGACGAGCACCTCGCCGGAGAAGTTGGCGAGGCCGGGCAGGCCGATGGAGGCCATGGCGGCGATGCCGAAGACAAACGCGAGTTTGGGCGCGGATTTGGCGAGGCCGCCAAGATCGGATAGATCAAGCGACCCGGTAGTGCGTTCGATGCGGTCGGCAAGGCCGAACAAAAGCGCGATCGAGACGCCGTGGGCGAACATCAGCAGCACGGCGGCGGGCCTGGCGAGCGGGTTTTCCGGGAAAGCGATGAGCGCGGCGATGGCAAGGAAGATGTAGCCCATGTGCATCACCGACGAGTTGCCGAGCATCGTATCGAGGCGTTTCTGCGAGATGGTGACGTAGCCGACCCACAGGATGTTTCCTAGCAGTAGGACAAGAAGCGGAATGATCCATGCGTTAAGCCCTTCCGGCACCAGCGGGATGGCGATGCGGAGCAATCCGTAAAGGCCGAATTTTTTCAAAACGCCCGCGTGCAGCATGGCGACCGGCGCCGGAGCGCTGGCGTAGGCGGGAGCGGCCCAGGAGTGGAAGGGAAAAAGAGAAACGAGCGTGCCAAAGCCGACCAGCAGCAGGGCGGCGATGCTCTTCTGCGCGGCGGGATCGACGCTGCCTTTGGCGGCGATCATTCCGGCGATGTCATAGGTCCCGGTGAGATTGGCGAGCCACACGAGCCCGGCTAACAGGATAATCGAACCGAGTCCGAGATAAATGGTGATCTTCCACGCGGCTTCCTTGCGATCGCCGCGGCCGAGCATGCCGATCATGAGGAAAGTCGGGATCAGTGCGAGTTCGTGGAAGGCATAGAAGAAGAACAGGTCGGTGGCGGCGAACGCGCCGAGCGCGCCACCCGAGATCAGGAGCGATGAGCCGAAATAAAGTTTTTCCCTGCCTTCCGGAGCCTTGCCGGAAAGCACCGCGGCGAGGGTGACGATGACAGTTAGAAGCACCATGATCACGCTCATGCCATCGGGGAATCCGAAGGCGAGATGGAGCGCGGGTTTTTCCAGCACGGGCAGCGAGAGGCTCCAGCAGGAGCATTTCCACGAGAACGCGGCGAACAGGCCGAGTGCCAGATTGGCCACGGACGCGCTGACCGCGGTCAACCGGGCGGGCGCGCCTAGCAGAATCGCGAGAACGGCGAGGATCGGAAGAAAGACGAGAAGGGCGAGCATGGGAATGAGTGGAAAGTGATCAGTGATCAGTGATCAGTAGGAAAGTGAATGGCATGTTGGCTGGATCTTCTCTTTTCTTGTGTCTTGAAGTCTTGCGTCTTTTTTTTAAAGAAACACCATGAAGTAGATGACGAGGATGGCACCGAGCCCGCAAGCGAAGGCGTAGCCTTGGAGTTCGCCGGATTGTACTTTGCGGAAGAGATTGCCAAAGCTCGCGGCACCACGGCTGAGCCCTCCGACCATCAGACCGTTGATGACGAGCTCGTCGAAAAAGTGGACGATGGCGACCAAGGCATCTTGGAAATAACGAACGATGAAGTTGTCGTAAATGCCGTCGATGTAGAAACGGTTGCGGAAGAGCGGAATAGTGACGGGGTCCTTGTCCTTGCCGGCGTAGAGAATCCAGCCAGTCCCCACGCCGATGACCAGTGCGGCCAAGGATACGATGGCGACCAGATTGAGGTGAAACTCGCCCGCATGGTGCGGCAGGGCGGGTGACAACGGATTGATGAACGAGTAGCCTGAGAAAATCGCTAGAACCGCGAGCAATGCCAGCGGCACCCACATCAGCGGGCCGACTTCATGAGCATGGCCGGCATTTTCGGAACGAGGTTTGCCAAGAAACGCGACGACGAAGAGCCGGGTCATGTAAAACGGCGTGAGCACCGCGACAAACGCGGCGATCCAGAACAACGGCGATCCCGCCTCATGGGCCGCATCCAGAATGAGTTCCTTCGAAAAGAAGCCGGAAGTGCCTGGAACGGCGATGAGCGCAAGGCAACCCGCCCCAAAGGCGATGGTGGTGATCGGCATTTTTTTCCGGAGGCCGCCCATTTTCCAGATGTCCTGCTCATGGTGGCAGGCGTAAATGACCGCGCCGGAGCCGAGGAAAAGCAGCGCCTTGAACCATGCATGGGTGAAGAGGTGGAACATGCCCGCCTCGCCATGGACGAAGCCCACGGCCATGACCATGTAGCCGAGTTGCGAAAGGGTCGAGTAGGCGAGCACGCGTTTGATGTCATCCTGCTGGGTGGCCATCAGGGCTGCTAGAAGCGAGGTGATGCCGCCGGTCCAGGCGATGACGGTGCTGGCCTGGAGTTCTTCGAATACCTCGAAGCCGAGTGAGGTTTGCACGCGGAAGAGCATGTAAACGCCGGCGGCCACCATCGTTGCAGCGTGGATCAGCGCGGACACCGGAGTGGGGCCTTCCATGGCGTCGGGCAGCCAGACATGGAGCGGAAGCTGGGCGGATTTGCCGACGGCGCCGCAGAAGATGCAGAGCACGGCGGCTGATAGAGTGGCGGTGGAAACCGCGGCCGGGATTTGCATGTCCCCGAAGGTGAGCGTGCCGGTGATGCCCCACAGCATGAGAATGCCGATCATGAAGCCGAAGTCGCCGACGCGGTTGCACAGAAAGGCTTTCTTCGCGGCATCGGCGGCGGATTCCTTCTGATACCAATGGCCGATGAGCAGATAGGAGCTGAAACCGACCAACTCCCAGAAGATGAAGGTCATGATGAAATTGTCAGCCAGCACGATGCCGGTCATCGAGAACATGAAAAACGCCAGGCCTGTGAAATAGCGGGCCTTGCCTTCATCGTCTTTCATGTAAGCGAGCGAGAAGATGTGGACCAGAGCGCCGACACCGGTGACGACGATCATCATGCCGGTTGATAGACGGTCGAGCTGGATGCCGATTCGGAGGTGGAACTCGCCGATGGTGGCCCAATCGAAGGCGGATGTTCCGGTTTTGCCTAGCAGCAGAAAGGAGATCACCAGCGTGGCCACCGCGGAGGCGGTGGCTACCAGGGGCACGATGGCGCTCTTGCGCAGCACGAGTTGGCACACCGCGGCGACGACGAGCGGGAGGAAGAGGAGAATCCAGGGCAGGTTCATGAGATGGAGAGAGGCGTAGGGAGTTCAACCACTCAACCCTTTAGGCTGGTCAACTCGTCGGTGTGGATCGTCTGCCTTGCGCGGTAGAGTGCGACGATGATGGCAAGGCCGACGGCGACTTCGGCGGCGGCGACGGTGATTACGAAGAAGACGAGCATCTGGCCGTTATAGTCGGGCAGGCCATTGACGGTGTTGAAGCGGGAAAACGCCACCAAGCTGAGATTGGCGGCGCTGAGCATGAGCTCAAGGCACATGAAGACGATGATGATGTTCCGGCGCAACACCACGCCAAACAGGCCGCTGGCGAAGAGCAGGCCGGAGACGAGCAGGTAATCGTTGAGGGATGCCATGGTTTGAAGCACTAAATCTTAAGCACGAAATTTGAAACGAAGAGGAGTTACTCCGCCTGCTTTTTGGAGAGGGCGACGACGCCGATGGTGGCAACGAGCAGGAGGACGCCGAGGATTTGGAGCGGGAGGTTGTATTGGGTGAAAAGCGTGTGCCCGATGAGCTGGACGTCGGGGAGGCGGCCAGCGGTGAGGGAGGTGGCGATCTTTTCACCTACGGGGAAATGGCCGGCAGCGGCAGCGAGGGTTTCCTGATTGAGTGCGGGAGCTGACTTATTCGGCGTGCGGGAAAGCACGCCGATGAGTTGCACGACGAAGGCGATGACGAGTCCGACACCGGCGGCCAGGGGAGCAATCCCTTTGGCACGCTTTTCCTCGTCCTTGAGGTCGAGCAGCATGATGATGAACAGGAACAACACCATCACCGCGCCGGTATAGACGAGAATTTGGATCACCCCGACAAAGAAAGCGCTGAGGCCGATGAACAGTCCGGCAAGGCCGACAAAGCAGGTGACCACCGACAAGGCGCTTGAAACCGGGTTGCGGAATGCAATCACCGCCGCGCCACCGATGAGCATCACGGTGGCGAAAAGCCAGAAGAGGTAGGAGGGCATCTTGAGTTTGCTAGTGTTCAGTTTGAAGTTTTCAGGAATGGGATTTCAGAGATGTCCTGGCGGGACCCTTCCTGAAAAACGAACACTGAAAACCAACAAACTTATTTGAGTTCGTTCCATTTGTTGACCAGGCCGGTGCGGACGCCGCCGATTTGATAGAGTTTGTCTTTGTCGTGGACCATGTCGGCGCGTTTGAGGCCGGTGATGAGGTAGTCCTTGCGCAGGAAGATGGCCTGCTCGGGGCAGACTTCCTCGCACATGCCACAGTAGATGCAGCGGATCATGTCGATATCGAATTCCTTGGGGCGTTTTTCGACTTTCGCCCAAGGGTCGTCGGAAGGGATTTCGCCGGGAGTGATTTTGATGGCCTTGGGCGGGCAGATGAACTCGCAGAGTTGGCAGGACACGCAGCGTTCGCGGCCTTGTTCATCGGTGACGAGGGTGGGTGCGCCGCGGTAGTATTCTGGCAGGTGTTCGTCCCAGCGCTGTTCGGGAAACTGCATGGTCACGCCAAGCCCGGAGGAGGCGAGCGAGTCGGCACCGGCGGATTTGCCGCGGAGGGATTTGACCGCGTGGGTCATCGTGAGAAAGAAGCCCTTGATGAGGGCTCCGAAGTAGATTTTCTCACCGAAGTTGAGTTTCGGTCGCTGGAGTTTGATGACGGCCATGAGAAGAAGGTATGCGGTGATGCGGGTCAGGCACGGAGAATTTTCGGGCTCTCTTCGGAGACTTTGGCGACCCAGATCACGGCGGCGGTGACGACCACGAGCAGGACGGTGCCAATGCCGAGGATGGCGATGGTGAGATGCGGTGCGGCGAGGATGAGGGCGGCAAGGAAGACATTGATGAGGGCGGCTTCGAAGAAGATCACCCACCCGAGTTTCATAAGTTGGTCATACCGGAAGCGCGGCACAGTCCAACGCACGAGGATGAAGAACAGAATAAAGACGACGAGTTTCCCGACAAACGCCGTCAGGTGGATCAAGCCGCCGAAATGGAAGCCACCGATATGAAGTCCCTGGATCCACTTGTCCGCAGTGAAGCCGACGGACCAACCGCCGAGGAAAAGGGTGACGATAAGCGCGGAGCCGATGACCATGGCGGCGTATTCCCCCATGAAGAAGAGCGCGAATTTCATCGAGGAATATTCGGTGTGATAGCCGCCGACAAGTTCGGTTTCGCATTCGGGAAGGTCGAAGGGCATGCGGTTGGTTTCCGCGAAAATCGAAATGGTGAAGATGACGAAGGAGATCGCCGCCGGGATCCAGAACAGCGCGGTCTGCGGGTCAGGCAGGCTGAAGTGGCCGTTTTTCCAGAGAGGTAACAACAGCCAGCCGTTGTCCGCCTGATACTGGACGATCTTGCCGAGGTTGAGCTCGCCGAAAAACATCAGCACCGGGATGATCGAAAGGCCGAGCGCGATCTCGTAGGAAATCATCTGCGCGGTTGAGCGGACGCCTCCGATAAACGGAAACTTGGAGTTCGAGGACCAGCCGGCAAGCGTGATGCCGTAAACCGTTAGGGACGAAACCGCGAACACAAACAACGGCCCGATGTCGAGGTCCGCGATCACCAGTTTTTCCGTGTGGCCGAAAATCGTGATCGGAGAACCGAAGGGGATCACGCAGACGGTGATCAGCGCGGGTGCGACGGTTAGAACCGGGGCCAGCCAATAGAATGTCTTGCGCACGTGGGCGGGCGTGAAATCCTCCTTGAGAAAGAGCTTGAGGCCGTCCGCCATCGGCTGGATCAGGCCGAAGAAATGGAAGTCCTTCTTGAAGCCGAACAACGAGAGCGGAATGCCGACCCGGTTAGGACCGACTCGGTCCTGGATGACGGCGGAAAATCGGCGCTCGAAATAAACCGAGATGGGCACGAGCGGCAGCACTACCAGGAAGGTGAGTGCGACGATCTTGACCAGGATGATGGCGATCTGGATGAGGTCCGGCATGATTGACGGGAGTATGATTGGTGAGTCAGCGATCAGCCATTGATGAGACCCGCCGCTTTTCTAGCGCGTTCGTTGGCGAGCAGCGGGATCTGATAGTCCGTAGCGGCGATTTGGGTGCCGTGATGGCCGATTTTCGAGAGGGTGAGGCCGGTGAAGGCGGGAATGGCTTCGGCGATGGATTTGAACACATCCTCGATGTGGTGGCGGGCGACGTTGGTTTCCTCTGTGACGGCGAGGGTGAGGTCGCGGAGGATTTCCCAATCGTCGCGGGCTTGGCCTGGAAGTTCGACGGCGCGGTTGAGGCGTTGGAGCCGGCCGGAAAGATTGACCATCGAGCCGCGTTTTTCGGCGAATGCCGCGGCGGGCAGCACCCAATGGGCGGCGAGGGCGGTGGGATTGGCCAAAATGTGGGATTGGAGGAGAAAATCCAGATTCGCGAGGTCCGCGAAAAGGAATCCAGCATCGGTGATGAGGTCCTCGCCGAGAACAATCAGGGCCTTGATGGCACCCGAGCGGACGCCTTCGCGGATGGAGTCGAGTGTGGCGAACGGATCCTCCGTTTCGAGAATGAGTTTCGCGCCGAGGGTGTTCGGGTTGCGGTCCGCGGCAACGAGCAGGGCATCCGCTTCGGCAAATCGGGGGACCAGGGAAAGGCTGCCGGTGCCCAGTGCCGCAGCGAGCGAGCGGGTGAGGAAGAGTTCCTCGTTAGTCATGCGGGCGGAGGCGATGATCGCGATGTTCTCCGGCGCAATGGTCTTGAGCTTTGCGGCGGCGGTTTTCAGGGTCTCCGGCCATGGGATCGGGCTGAAAACCGCGGGCGAGACGCCCCCGCTCCTTGCAAGCGGCTCGGTGAGGCGGGCGTCGCTGTCGATGTAATGAAAATTGAGGCGGTGCGAATCGGGCATCCAGCACGAGTTCACCTCGTCATTCCGGCGCGGAGTGATGCGGTGGATCTTGTTGCCGCGGGCCCAGACGGTGATGTTGGTGCCGCTGCCGCAGTTGACGTCGATGGTCGGGGTTTCCTTCAGAAACCAGACCCGCATTTGAAATCGGAAGTCGTTGGATGTCAACGCTCCGACGGGACAAAGATCGGCGGTGTTGAGCGAGTAATTGGAGTCCAGCAGCCGGTCCGGATGGACGGTAAGGGTGGTATGGGTGCCGCGTTGAGTGAAGCCGAGCACCGGATCGCCGGCCACCTCGTCCATGAAACGGATGCAGCGGCTGCACAGGATGCAGCGCTCGTCGTCGAGTCGGATGCGCGGTCCGATATCGACGTTTTTCGGTTTTTTCACCTTCATGTCCACGAAGCGAGAAACGCCGCGGCCGTGTTCCACCGAGTTCTCTTGGAGCAGGCATTCGCCCGCCTGATCACAAATCGGGCAATCGAGCGGATGGTTGATGAGCAGGAATTCCATCACCCCCTCGCGGCATTTTTCCACCACCTCGCCACTGGTGCGGATGCCCATATTTTCGGAAATCGTATTGGCGCAGGCGATCACCGGGCGCGGAATCCAGCCGATCGGTTCGTAGCCGGTGTCGTCGCGCTGGGGCTCCTGGCCGGGAGCGGGTCGCGGGGGCATGCCCATCTGGACCAGACACATGCGGCAGTTGCCGGGCGAACTGAGCTTCGGGTGGTAACAATAGTGGGGGACAAAGGTTCCGGCTTGCCGGCAGGCTTCGATCATCCGCGTGCCCTTAGGAAACTGGTGCCAGATGCCGTCAATCTCAACGTTGACCATGCCTTTTGCGGCCGCAAGGTCTTTGGGCAGGTTCAGTTCCGCAGTCGCCGAAATGGTGTCGCTCATGGCTAAAATAAAGCCGGACGCGGTGCTCAGTTTCGTCCAGCGGGGTCGCGCGGACTATGTCGGCACGGTCTGCATGCGGCAAGCGTGCTTTCCGAAAAATTTCGCGGCGAATGGCCCGTCATGCGCTAGGATTCTCATCCCTTCCTCGCCAATAGGCTTGTGCCCGTCATCTCCTTCGGCTTGGGCAGTCCCAGCATTGCGAGCAGAGTGGGAGCTACATCGGCGAGGATGCCGTCCTTCACCTGATAGGCCGCGGCATCTCCAGCCACGTAAACGGCATGAACCAGATTGGTGGTGTGCGCGGTGTTGGGCGAGCCGTCGGGGTTGCGCATGTATTCGCAGTTTCCATGGTCGGCGGTGACAAGCAGTTTGCCGCCGAGACGCAGGGTTTCCTCGACCACGGATTTCACACTGGCATCGATGGTTTCCACCGCCTTGATCGCCGCCTCCACCACGCCGGTATGGCCGACCATGTCCGGATTGGCGAAGTTGAGAATGACGAGGTCGTAGTCCTTGAGTTTGGAAACCACCGTTCGGGTCACCTCCGGGGCGCTCATTTCGGGCTTGAAATCGTAAGTCGGCACGTCCTTGGGCGACTGGATGATCACGCGATCCTCGCCCTTGTTAGAAAGCTCGACCCCGCCGTTGAAAAAATACGTGACGTGCGGGTATTTTTCGGTTTCCGCGATGCGCATCTGGTTCAAACCCGCGGCGGCAACGACCTCGCCGAGCACCATTTCGAGGTTCTCCGAAGCGAAAACCGCCGGGCAGGCATAAGTCTCGTCATACTCGGTGAGCGTGAAATACTGGGTTTTCGGTGTGACTACGCGCTCGAAACCACTGAAGTCATCCTTGAGAAACGCATCGGAAAGCTCACGGGCGCGGTCGGCGCGGAAATTGAAGAACAACACCACGTCCCCCTCGCGGATGCGCTGGGTATCCGCTTCGGCGAAGATCATTGGCGGCATGAATTCATCGGTTTTATCCAGGCGGTAATAATCGGCCACGGCCTCGCTGGCCAGGATGTCGCGCGGCTCGCCGATGCCGCGAACGATGGCGTCCCATGCAAGTTTCACGCGGTCCCAGCGTTTGTCGCGGTCCATTGCAAAGTAGCGGCCGATCACGGTGGCGATGCGGGCACCGCACTTGGCGGCCTCGTCCTCAACCTTGGCGAGGTAGGCTTCCCCGCCGGTCGGCGAGGTGTCGCGGCCATCGGTAATGGCGTGAATCATGATGTCACCGACCCCGGCTTGATTCGCGAGTCTCACCATCGCGATGAGTTGATCCTGATGACTGTGGACGCCGCCATCCGAAACCAGGCCGATGAAATGGAGGCGCGAGGATTTGGCTTTTTCGAGCATCTCGACGAATACCGGATTCTGCGCCAGAGTGCCTTCTTCGATCGCCTTGTTGATGCGGGTGAGGTCCTGGTAAACAATGCGCCCCGCACCGAGATTGAGGTGTCCCACTTCCGAGTTTCCCATCTGGCCGGGCGGCAGTCCCACATCGCGTCCGGAGGCACTGAGGAAACCTTTTGGATAGGCTTCGAGCATCACATCGTGAAACGGCGTGTTGGCCAGCAGCACGGCATTGCCGTCTTTAGTGGCGGTTGCTTTTCCGCCGGGATTCACACCCCAACCGTCGCGAATGATGAGCACTACTGGTTTCTTAGCCATGACGGTGGCCATTTACCCCTCTCCGCCTGCCCGGGCAAGTCTGGAAAGCGCGGATTTGGAAGCAATTATCCCAGAATGACCCAAAACCGGATTTTTCAGTCGTTCGCGGATTTGATCCGCACTTCCTGCCGTGCATTCCGGTGGATCCACACGCTCTGGACGAGTCCGAGCAGCATCATGCAGATTACCACGAACGTGCCCGAATAGCTGACTAACGGAAGTGGGATCCCGGTGATCGGCATGATCAGCACGCACATCCCGATACTCTCGAACACATGCGCGAAAATCAACGCCACAACCAGGCTGACCAGCAGCCGCCCCGACACATCCCGGCTGTAAAACGCTATGAACAGACCCTGGATAAGCAACAAGGCAAAGGCCGTCAGCAACAAGAGACTCCCGCGGAATCCGAGCTCCTCCGCGATGACGGCGAAAATATAGTCGCTATGCGCGGTATCCTTCGGGATGAAACCCTTCGCGTGCAAAGATCCCTGCTCGGCGGAGGCCTTCCAACCGACGCCTTTCCAGTAGGCTTTGCCCACGGCAATCGAGATTTTGTGTGGCGCGTATCCCTCGTTCTGGACGTCTACTTCCTGTCCCCGCATCATGCGCAGCCAGGTGTCGATGCGCTCGGGGCCGCGTTCGGAAACCAAGGGCAACGCGATGAAATACAACAGCGGAATCAACCCCGCTCCGATCAACGCCATGAACGAGAGGTAGCGAAAGGGCGCGCCACCAATCAACAGCGCGACGATCGAAACCGGAATCCAGACCAACGCCGATCCCATGTCGCCCATTTTCATCACCATCAAGAACGGCACCACCGCGACCACGGCGATGATGCCAATCCGGATGAACGGCGCGCCAAACCAGCGATGAATTTTCGGCAGATCCTGAATCAACCACGCGATCAGCAGAATTCCGGAGGAAATTCCAAGCTGGGCCGGTTGGAAACTGAATCCGGCCAGCGTCAGGCGGTGCACCGCATCATCCTGCTGCATCGCGAGCACCATCAGCGCCATGCTCACGAGATAGAACGGAATGCCTAGCCAGCGGATCAACCGGTAATCCACGAATGCCGCCCCGAAATACGCCACGCTGCCGAGCAGAATCCACCGCTTCTGCAGCCACGCGTAATAGGCTCCCGCACTGCCGAATTGCCCGAGAACTTCCTTGGAAACCGAGAGGTGCCGGGCCGCGCTCTCGATCATGAACACGCCGAAAATGAGGAGCCCGTACATCACAAATACGAGCACCCAGTTCATTCCCAGGATTTTTCTCAGAAACGGTGTCATGCGGAGCGTGGCGACCATACGCGACCCGCCCCCCATGGCAAGGCGGGCGTGAAAATTCCCGGTTTCACCCGATCCGCCCTCCACCGCCCATCCAACTTGCACCCGGAATCATCACTGCTAGCCTTTTCCCATGCTGCGGAAAATCCTCATCCCCTTGGTCCTCCTGATCTCCTCGCTTCACGGCTACGGCAGACTCGCCGTCGAAAAAGTGGCGGCGGGTTTCGAACGCCCGGTCTGGGCCGGAATGCCCGCCGGAAGCCACGGCAAACTCTGGGTGATGGAGCAGGCCGGAACGGTTTGGATCGTCGATCTGGCCAATGGCAAACGGGCCGACGAACCCTTTCTCGACATCCGCAAGGACGTCACCCGCGAGGGCAACGAGGAGGGACTGCTAGGCCTCGCCTTCGCCCCGGATTTCGCAACCAGCGGGCATTACTACGTGAACTTCACCGACAACGCACATCACACCTGCATCGTCCGGTTCACCTCGCAAAACCGGACCACCACCGCTCCCGCCTCGGCGGAAACCCTTCTTCGCTTCAAACAGCCCTTCCCGAATCACAACGGCGGCTGGATCGGCTTTGGCCCCGACGCAATGCTCTACATCGCAAACGGCGACGGCGGTTCCGGCAACGATCCCAACCAACGCGGCCAGGCTCTCGACACATTGTTAGGAAAAATCCTCCGCATCGATGTTTCACGCGGGGCTGGCTATCGAATTCCCGAAGACAATCCGTTCGTCAATCGAGAGGAGGCCATGCCGGAAATCTGGGCTTACGGCGTGCGCAACCCGTGGCGCTGCTCGTTCGACCGCAAGAGCGGTGATTTCTGGATGGCCGATGTCGGCCAGGATGCCTGGGAGGAAATCAACTTCATGCCTCGTGGCCAAGGCGCGGGGGCCAACTATGGCTGGAGACTGAGGGAAGGATTGCTCAAGACTCCCGCACAAGGCGTCGGCGGCAAGTCTCCGTTAGGCGCGATCGACCCGGTTTACGTTTACAAACACGGCGGCGGTCCCAAAGAAGGAAATTCGGTGACCGGCGGCTACGTGTACCGCGGGCCGATCAAGGAATTGCAAGGCCGCTACCTGTTCGCCGACTATCAGAATCCGCGGATCTGGTCGTTCCGCATGAAACGGGGCAAAGCCGACGACTTCAAGGACCATTCCGCGGAGCTCCAACCGAAAGGCGGCAGGATCATGCTGATCTGCTCCTTCGCCGAAGATAACGCCGGAAATCTGTTCATCGTCGATCTCAGCGGCCCGATCTATCAAATCGTCGGGCGCTGAGCGGGCTAAGGAGGCGCCACACTCCTGTGGTGCGTGAGGAAGAGCGGACCATGGCAGGCGCCGGAGGCACAGCCCACGGACTTTCCTTCCGCAGACGACATGAGTGTCGTCGCTCCTTGCCGGGGAGTTTGATTATGAGCAAGACGTCTTCACGTCAGACTGCCATCGTCTGCGCGACTTTGATGCCGTTTCTCACACTCTTGTTCATCAACGCCCGTAGGAGCACATCGATCGTTCCAATTCGGCCCCGACCTTTGAGGCGGAAACGAATCCGGGAGAGTTCCCACCGGCGGTCTAGGCGGATGCGGTTGGATCCGTCATTCCATCCTGCTGCAACAGCGGACGCAGCGCGCGGTGGATCCCATCCAAATGCGGATCCTCCGCGAGCACATGGTCGGCCAGTTCCCGGGCTTCGCGCAGCAGCGCGGTGTCCGCCAGGAATTCGACAAAGCGCAGATCGGATAGGCCGCTCTGCATCGTGCCGAGCACGTCACCCGGACCGCGCAGGCGGAGGTCGGCTTCGGCGATCTCGAAACCGTCGCTGGATTGCTCCAGCACCTTGAGTTTCTCCATCGCTTCCGGGTTTTTGCCGTCTGTTAGAAGAACGCAATATCCCTTGTGCCCTCCCCTGCCGATGCGGCCGCGCAGTTGGTGGAGCTGGGCCAGCCCGAAGCGTTCCGCGTGATGCAGAATCATGACCGAGGCATTTGGGACATCGACGCCCACCTCGATCACGGTGGTGGCAACCAGCGCGGCGGTATGGCCTTCACGGAACCGGCGCATGACCTCCTCCTTCTCCTCCGGCCGGAGCTTGCCGTGGATCAATCCAACCTCGTGCGGGCTCAAACGCTTCCGCCACTTTTTAAACGCCTCGGTGGCGGACTCCACCTTGAGCGTCTCGCTTTCCTCCACAAGCGGATAGACGAGATAAGCCTGGCGTCCGCCGGAGAGTTGCTCTTTCACGAACCTGGTCACATCCGATTGTTTCGCACCCGTGCGCACGGCGGTGATGATTTTCCCGCGGCCCGGTGGTTTTTCATCCAGCAGTGAAACATCGAGATCACCATAGATCGTCATCGTGAGTGTCCGCGGAATTGGAGTCGCGGTCATCACCAACACATCGGGCACCACTCCGCGGCGGATCAACGAGGCGCGCTGGGCCACTCCGAATTTGTGCTGCTCGTCGATCACCACCAGACCGAGATCGCGGAACAATGTGTCATCGTAGAGCAAGGCATGCGTTCCGATGATCATTTGCGCTTCGCCGCCCAGTTCCAGATGGTTCGCCTCGTCACGGTTGCCGGTGCGCAGCGCCACCCTAACACCAATCGGCTCCAGCCACCGGCGGAAGGTCAGATAATGTTGTTCCGCCAGAATCTGGGTGGGCGCCATCAAGGCCGCCTGACAGCCGGAATCGATCGCCAGCAGCATAGCCGCCATGGCCACGAAGGTTTTTCCCGAACCCACATCACCCTGCAACAGGCGGTTCATCGGGCGCCGCTCCCTCATGTCCGCGATGATCTCCCGGATCGAGCGTTTCTGCGCCTCGGTTAGGTCGAACGGCAGGTTTTGGTAAAACGCACCGAGCATGGCGGTGCGTTTGCCAAGCACCCGCCCCGTCTGCTCCTGATGCCGGGAGCGCCGCCACGCGACGTTCAACTGGATGCCGAAAAACTCCTCAAGCGCGAATCGCCGGCGGGCGGCGTTGGCTTGTTCGAGCGAAGCGGGAAAATGCACCTCCTTCAGCGCCCCCGCCCGTGGCGAGTCGGGATCCACCGCGAAGGTTCCCGCCAGCGTCGGGGGATCGGATTGCAACAGCAGCAAATGCATGATTTCCCTCAGCCGCCGCTGGGCAAGACCGGCAACATTCCGATAGATCGGCACGATCCGCTCGAGGTGAATCGATTCGTTCTCCTCGTCATCCTCGCGAAGAATCTCGAACTCCGGATGATCGATGATCAAGCGGCCATTGTTATCCTTCACCTTGCCGTAAACGACCACCTGCTGGCCGGTGGCGACGAGTTTGTGGATGAACGGCATGTTGAACCAGCGGCAGGTGATTTTCCCGGAACCGAAAACTCCTCCCGCACCATCCATCACGATCGCTTCATAAAAACCGCCGCCCCGCCCGAAATGCCGCTTCGACGAGTCGATCACCATGCCGCGAAGGCACACCGCGGCAGGGGTTGCTTGATTAGGAAAACGATCGAAGCGCCGCCGGTCCTCGTAGCGTTTGGGAAGATGATCAAGCACCTCCAAAGCCGTTAGGAATCCCGCCGCCGCCAGAGCCGCCACCTCTTTGGCAGCCAGCAGGGGCAGGGAACCCAAATCATCACGGGCGGAAATCACGGCGCTAATGTTTTCAATATCACGCCGCGCCTATGCGGGAGGCAATTCGGCGAGTTTTTGCAAATAGGCATAACTGTAGATTCCCGACGAATGCCCGTCCCCCCAAAAAAGCTGGATCGCGTATCCCCCCACCGTTTCGTATTTCAGAAGCTCGAACGCCCGCGGACCGTGTTCGACCGTGGGACGAACGACACGGCCCAAAGCATCCGGTTCTCCCTGACAGACCGCACACGGACACGCCCGCCGGAGCATCGGAAGAGGCAGATAGGCTTCCAATCCATCCGCAAATGACAGCGCGAGTTCGTTTCCAATCACCGCGGCATGTTCAAGCATCAAGGACATGGCCGAATCTGCGTTCAATCCGGCCCGCCGTCCATCTGATAGCCGCGTTTCCCGAAAATCGCGGAGCCCACCCGCACATGCGTGGCGCCCTCCTCGACCGCCACTTCAAAATCGCCGCTCATACCCATGCTCAGAAAGGGTAATGGGACACCCGCCCGCCGCTCCAGTTCGTCCCGCTGTTCCCGCAGGGCAGCAAACCACGGACGTGCCGACTCCGCATCCGGGCCGGGCGGGGGTATGCACATCAAGCCCAGGATTTCCAGGCGATCCAACGCCAGCAGGTTTTCCATTTCCGCGCCCACAATCGCAGGTTCGAAGCCACCTTTGGACGCCTCGCCGCCTACATTCACTTGCAGGAAAACCTTTGGAAACAATCCGAGTTCCCCGGCGAGGTCATTCGCATAAGACGCAAGACCCAGGGAATCGATGGCGTGAATCACCTCAAACCGGGGCAGTATCCTGCGCACCTTGTTGCGTTGGACGCGACCGATGAAATGCCAGTGCAAGGATCCGGGCAATAACTCGATTTTCGGCTCCGCCTCCTGCAACCTGTTCTCGCCGAAGTGCGATTGTCCCGCCTCCCAGGCATCCCGCACGGCATCCGCCGGAAACGTCTTGGAAACGGCAATCAGACTAACGGTTTCCGGATCCCGATCCGCCCGCAAACAAGAGGCAGCGATCCGGTCCTTAATCTCCGCCAGATTCTTCGCGATGTCCGGCATGATCAGACTCCAGCATCCGGGTTCACTTGATCAGACCGGCCATCCTGGCGTTTTCGGAGAGATCGACAAGATCCCGCAACACCATGAGGGATTCGCGTTTCACGGGGTTCAAGCCGGTGGGCCAGGTCGGGGTCTCATCCAAATCGTCGGTTTCGTCCTTGGCGCGGCGCATGTAGCCACCGCTCTCGTCGGATGGATCGTAGGGCTTGAGATCGGCCCCTTTTTCGAGATCCTCCAGCGTGATCTTGTAAAACTTGAAGTTCTCCTTGTCCTCTTTGCTCATTTTCTCGAAACGCGCCCGGCGCTCGGTGTTGCGCTCCTTTTGCTGGGCGTCGGACTCGGCGAGGTCCTTTTCGCGAGTGGATTTGTTCAAGGACAACTTGTTCGCTTTCAGACGATCCTTCGTTTTCATGATATCCTGAATCACATACGAGAAGTCCTTGCTCGCATTCAGCCGTTCCTGACTCGACTCCTTGAGCCGTGGGATAAACAGGGCTTGAGCATCAAGCGGTTTGAAGTCGGCAGCCTGGCGGATGCGGTCATGGGGCAGCGGATGATCGAGAAAAGCCTCACCCATTTCCAAAGCATCCATCAGACTGGGAAGGACCACATCGGACACCACTCCATCCATCTGGGTGGACGATCCCGAAGGCCGATAGAATTTCTGAATGGTCACCTTGAGGAATCCGGCCCGGTTTCTAACTGCAAAGAGCGGGAGCATCCGGCCGATGTCCATCGGCTGCTGGACGGTGCCTTTCCCAAAGGTGGATGACTCACCGACCACCACCGCACGATTGAAATCCTGAAGGGCACCCGCCAGAATCTCGCTGGCGGAAGCACTGCTCTTGTCGGTCATGACCACCATCGGGCCGCCATAAATCGGCTTGCCGTTTTCCGAATCCTTCACCTGTACTTGGCCGAGAGTGTTTTTCACCTGCACGACCGGACCGCGTTCGATGAAAAAGCCCGTCATGCGGCGCACCTCTTCCAGCGAGCCACCGCCATTGTTGCGGAGGTCGAGGACCAGTCCGTCGATTTTTTCCTCAGTCAGGCGCTTGAGGATTCTCTCAACATCCACCGAGCAGCGGACTTTGCCCTCATCGAAATCCGCATAAAACGACGGCAGGGTGATCACGCCCAAACGTCGGGAAGTGCCTTTTTTCGTCTTAATCTCAATCACCTCACCGCTGGCCTGTTCGTCCTTCATTTCCACCTTGCCCCGCTGGATCACGACAATTCGGGTCTCTCCCGGCGGACCACCCGCCGGCTCCACCTTGAGCGCGACTTCCGTGCCTTCCTTCCCGCGAATCAAATCAACCACCTTGTCGATTTTCATGAACATGATGTCCGTCATGTCCTCCGCCTTGGTGGTGTTGAGGGTGTTCACCGCGACCACGCGATCATTGAGTTTCAAAGATCCCTCCCGATCAGCCGGGCCTCCAACGACGATGCCCATGATTTTGGTGGCTCCGTCCTCCTCGGCTTGAAGCAACGCGCCGATGCCGACGAGTTCGTTCTTCATTCCGTCCTTGAAGCGGTTCATTTCCCGAAAACTCATGTAGTCGGTGTGCGGATCGTAGGCCCGCGCCACCGCGCTCAGGAAATAATTCGCAACCTCCTCGTCGTCCACGTCCTTGACGCTGGCCAGAAATCGTTTGTATCGAAGCGAGACCTTTTCCTTGGGGCTGCGGTCA
Organism: Prosthecobacter debontii; assembly: GCA_945869465.1. GTDB lineage: Bacteria > Verrucomicrobiota > Verrucomicrobiia > Verrucomicrobiales > Akkermansiaceae > Luteolibacter. The sequence goes on along the minus strand of CAMBPB010000021.1, from coordinate 12,100 downwards.
TCGCTACCCGGATCCGCTTTGCCCTGCTCCTTCGCGAGTTTCGTCAGCAATTCACGGCGCAGCACCTCGGCGAGCACCGCCTCCTTGATCTGCAAACGCCACAGATCGGCCGCTTCATTCTCATTCTTCGGCCAAGGGGCGTTCTTCCGGCTCATCATCACGGACTCGTTCACGGAAAAATCGAAATCGGTGCCGTTCAGCAGTTTCCCGGTTTGAGCCACTCGCGCTTCCACCCGTTTTTCAAAAACCCGATAGATTTCAGTCGCCGCCGACAGGCTGTTGCCTTGCAGCAAAAGCGTGTGGAGGCGGTCGCCATAATCCGCCGTGAACTTGTCCACATCCTGCTGAGTGAAATAAAGCCGCTGGAAATCGAGATCCTTCAGATAGTCGCCGAGGAACCTGCGGCTCAACTCCTCATTGAATGGAATGCGTGCGAAATGGCTGTTTTGCAGCATGATCGCCATTTGCCGTCCCACTTCGTTGAAATCCGCCTGCTGCGCCATCGCGGAACATGAGAATGCGGCACAAACCACGGCGGAGGCTGCTTTTCGGAACCAGGAGATTGTCATGAATGTCGAACGGTACAAAGGTTGGAATGATTCAAAAGGTGCCACCGTTTTCCCGGATGTCGATTTCCAAAATGCGGAATTGCCTCACTCACGCGATTTTCTGCGCTCCAGCCAACGGCGGAAATAGGCGTCCTTGGCCGCCCGCTCAAGTGCCTGCGGGTCCACTTGCCGCAGATCCATGAACATCGTATCCGCATAGGGAGGTCGCCGGCCCAATTTGACATCGATATCCAGAAGCTTGCCGTCCCGCAGCACCTTGAGAGTCACCTTGGTATTCGGCTTCATTTGACGGATTTCCTCGCGGAACAGTTCGTAGGCAAGTCCTTCGTGCCACACGTGGTCGCCCAGCCCGGCAATCAAGTCGTTGACGTGAAGTCCCGCCGCCTCTGCCGCCGAGTCCGGCATCACCAGCGTCACCCTGACCGCCATCCGGGGTTTGGGATCGCCGGGAACGTTCACGATGTCATTCGGTTGCTGCATCTGAATTCCCAGAAACCCCTCGCCTTCCTTCAAGTATTCGTCATTCACCAGATCGCGCAGAATGCCCAGGCAACGTTCCCTGACTTCCGGATCATCGGCCGATCTCGACTGGCGGTACAACTCTTCAATTGCCGGTTCGGGCCGCTCGCGCGCCCATGCCAGCAATTCCGCCTGCGCGCTCTCCCGCTTCTTAAATTCTTCGGACCTGAGATGCGAAAACGCTTCCGCAGGAAGTTCACCGGACCACGACAAGGATGAGCATGCGACAAGCCATGCCAGGAAGCCAGAGATTTGGGTCATCGCTCCCTTCATTCTATTAGACATACGCGTCACCCGGTTTGACGATGGTATGAAACATTCGCAGATTTTACTCCCTAGACCGCTTGATTTGGTTAACGACCAGTGAAAGGGCTTTTCTGAGGAATCTCGATCGTATCGCCCACCTCAAGCGGAATATTCATAAATTGGGATTGAGTCAGATCGTATTCCTTGAGTTTTCCGCCGCGATAGAGTTTTACACGCTTCATGCTTCCAAACTCGTTGGCTCCTCCTCCCGCCTGGATCGCTTGATAGAGCGTCAAGGTCCGGCTCCACGAGACTGGCCCGGTTTTGCGAATATAACCGCCTAGGTGCACGACCTGTTGCGTGATCTTCTGGGCATCCGAATCAAACACTTGAAACGTCGGGTTGGTGTAGATTCCTGCCGACTTGTAGCGAGCCTGCAGCGAAGTGGCCAGCTCGTCGGCCTTCATTCCAGCAGCTCTTACCTGGCCAATAAACGGCATATTGATCAATCCCGAATCAGAAACAGGATAGACGAGATCGAAGCGGGTTTTTTCCTCGGCGGGAACACCGGAAACGGTGATCTGAATGGCCCCACCGGCTTGGATCTGAGCCAACAACAGTGGGGACGCGCAGACCATGGCAAATAGTCCAGCGGCAAGTGGTTTGAAGTTCATTGTTATTTTCCGTTAGGTGTTAATAGAGTTCAGAGTCATTGCCACGCGCAGCATTGGCCTGAGGTTTGGCAGGAGCCGGGGTGGAACCGCCCGAGGGCGGACCGACTTGAGCTTCGGCGGGCGCGTAGTAGGTGTAATAGCTGGTGTAATATTGATATTGGCTGTCACTGCGGACATCCACGTTGTTGAGGACGACGCCGATGACGTTGCCGCCCACGTTTTCGACCGCCTGCTTCACCCGAAGCAGCATGTTTCGAGGAAGCTTGCGGTGTTGGACGACGATCATCGTAAGGTCCACTTCGCTGGCGAGCACCGAAGCGTCGCTGACCCCAAGAATCGGCGGGCTGTCCACCAGCACCAGGTCAAAACGTTGCTTCGCGTCCTGAATCAATTCCGACATCCGGCGGGAGTTGAGGATCCCCGCGGCATCGGCTGGTAGAATCCCCGAAGGCATGAAATACAGGTTGTCCACCGGCGTTTGGAGAATCACGTCTTCCAGCATCAATTCGGTGGTCAAATAATTGGTGAGCCCGACCGAATTATTGATGTCGAAGAAGGTGTGCAGACGCGGGCGCCGCAAGTCCGCGTCGATCATCAGCGTGGTGTAGCCACCTTGGGCACAGATGTAAGCCAAGTTGACCAGAGTGGTCGATTTCCCTTCGCCCGCGCCCCCGGAAACCACCGTGATGGCGTTATCTTCCGGATTCTTGCGGTTGAACTCGATGTTGGTCCGAAGAATTCGATAGGCCTCGGCATCCGGGCTCATGCCGCTTTGTTTATGGAGAATGCCGACATCCTTCGGAATCACCGCCAGCACGGGCACTTGCAGGTAGCGCTCCACATCCTCAAGGCTCTTCACCGAGGTGTCCAGGTATTCGAGGAAGAAGGCGATACCGACGCCGAAGATCAAGCCCACCACCGCCCCCAGTACCAGATTGAGAGTAACATTCGGGCTCACGGGACTGTTCGAGAGCACCGGCTGGTCATGCACTTGGACGCTGTCCTGCCCCATTTTCCTAGAAATGGTTTCCGCGATCTGCTTCAGCTTCATGGTTTGGAGCAAATCCTGGTCCGTTTCGAAATCACGTTTTGCATCCACGTAGTCCTGAGCATCCAAGCCTCGTTTGATCGCCTCCTCACGCGTATCGTCCTTCATCACCGTTACGCTTTTCAAGCGGTTCGAGGCCAAGTCCAATTGAGCAGTCAGCGTGTCCCGCAGGTTGACCACGCCTTCATCCAGTTGTTTTTTCATCGCGCCGATCTGGTCAATCGCCGCAAGCATCGTTGGATGCCGCTCACCCAAACCATTGATCTTTAGGCTCTCTAATTGACGCTTAGCTTCCAAATACTGGGGGTGGAGGTTGCGGATGATGTTGTCCGGCAAAGCGAGGCCCGAAGCGTAAACCATCAATTGATCGCTGTCATACTTGAGCAGGCTGCTGATCTGGCTCGCCAATTGCATTTTCTCCTGCTCGAGCTGATGGAATGTCTGGAGTGCGTTCTTGGCACCTTGGTCTTCGTCCACGCCGGAGGATCCGTAAAACGAATCGGTCCCCTTATAAATAATACCTTTCGTCCGAACGATGGTCGCGAGCACTTTCCGGCGCTCCTCCACCTTGTCCTCTTGGTCTCTCACGGCTTTGTTCAATTCGTGGAGGGTCCGATCGGCATCCTTGCCCTCGGATTCCTCCCGGTAGGCCTTGTAGGCACGGGTGACTTCCTCCGCCACATCCTTCGCATCCTCTTTCTTGGTGTGTCGCACACGGATCGAGATCAAGTCCGTTCCCCGGATATTCTGAGTGTTCACCATACCTTTGAGAATGCTTAAGGCGGTTTCCTTGTCCACGTTCCAGCGATTGACCAATTCAAGGGCTTCAACCACTTTCGCAAGCGAATTGCGGCTCTTGATTTTCTCATACTCAGTCCCGAAAAAGTTGGCCGTCATCTGGCCGGCACCCGAGGTTTCGGAATTCTGGGCTCCGAACGGCCGCATGCCGGCCCCGCGGGATTTCAGTTCAATGGTTGCCTCGCTTTCATACTTTTTTGGCATCACGTATGTGATGACCGCAGCGGTCATGAATACCAAAAGCAAGGTCAGGAGAATGATCCCATAGCGGTTCTTGATCACCTGCCAGTAGTCAACGGCGTGCAGCGCGGCTTCGTTTTGTTGTGGAGCGGAGAGGTTCATCAGCGTCAGTTTTTCACAGTTTCAATGGATTTCCAGTCGAAATAAAAACACCCGCAATGAAAGACATTGCGGGTGTTCATGAGCAAATAAGTAGTGATTCAGAAAAAGGATTTAGGCGTAAAACGAAGCAATCAGAACTCCGCGCTGACGCCCACACTGAATCGGTTGCGGTCGTAATCGCGCCCGTTAATATCCGAACTGGAGTTCGTGAAATTGTAGGTCGCCGTGCCAGTCAGGTAGTCATTAATCTTCATCGAGAGGCCGATGTAAGCATTGAAAATATCCTCGTCCGCATCCGGAATGGAACCCAAAAATGGAGGATTCGTCACCGAACGACCCGAGGCATAAGAGGTTGGAATGTAATCGAATCCGCTGAATACCGAAAGGGTCGGCGAGACCGCATAATTCGCCGAAATCCCTAGGCGCAGAGTCTGGCGGTCATCGTATTCGACCAGGCCGACCGGGTCTATTGCTTGCACGGTGTCATAAGTCTCGATTCCGTAGCGGGCAAACGCCCGGACTCCAAACTGCTGGTTCACTTGAGAGTTGAAGGCCAGTTCCACATAAGGATTCGAGGTGCTATCCCCGTCATCAACGTCATGAAGCTGAGCACCGGCACGAACAATACCGATGGTGTTCGGACTGAACCGATGCTCGAGGCCACCCAGAATGTAGTGGTCTGAAGAATCCGACGAGACGCCATCACCGCTGGTCTGGCTATACCGGTAATCTGCAGTCAACACCGTCTGGGGACTGAGTTGGTAACGGAACTGGTTATAGAGCTCCCACGTGAATCGGTCATTGTTGTCCACATCGGCATAGGACGTGCCGGAAAGGCGCAGGCCGGAGTAAGTGGCGACACGCTCCGTCCAGCGGTAACCCAGGGAATTGTCGGACTGCCAGATCAAATACTCCCCAACCTGACGTGACGACGCATATCCATAGGAATAATCCGGCTCCAGCTCATACGAAACGAAGTTCCGGCTGGAGAAGCGCAGGCGCTCGCTGAAACGATGGGTCAAATTGATCCCCGCACGCGACTGGCTGCTGACTTCGTCCATGTCGTCTGGAGCGTCAAAGTAGTAAATCAAACCCAAGCGGGCGTAAACGTCCCATGTGGTCTGGGGAGTCATACTGACAAACGAAAGGCCCACATAGGGGTTGGTGCCGAAGGAGCTTTCTTCCGGGCCAACACCCGGGGAAACGTTGTCGTCGTAAGTCAAATCCGCCCCCACCACCCACTTGAGGGGAATGGATTCCTGGGCTTCGGAGCCAACATAGTAAAGACCCTGCGCGGAAGCCGGACCGACGGCCAAAAGCCCAAGGAAACTGAGCGGGATTTTAAGTTTCATGTGGTGGTTGGGTGTGGGTAACAGAATTGGGACCAGTGACTACGGAGCGAATCAACTAGGATTGACCTCGGTCATCTCGGGTGGATTGATGATCACCGGCGGAAAAACCGGAGTCAGCGACGAGCCGCCCGGGCCGCCAGGAGTCGGACCAATTGGCCCTTGGCCTGGGAAATCGAGCGGATTTGGTATCGCGGCAACTTCGCCGACGAGGGCTTTCGCGCTGTTCCCGTTTTTGGCGCTGTTGCCGGATTCGCCACGATTTGGATCGAGTTTGGCAAGCACGGCCTGCACTTGGGCAAGGGCGTCAGGAGCAACCGCAACGGCGCACTGGGCGATCAGGCGCATCTGCTCGGGGGCGGCGGTGACGGCGGCCGCCACGATCGCCGCCACGGTCTCGGGATTGGCTTTCGATGATTCGATGGCGGCCTTGACGACTTCACAAGCGCAGCCGGGTGCGGCGGCAACTTGGTTGGAAACGATCTCAAGAACTTTCGATTGCTCGGCGGCAATCGCGAATTTCACCGAGAGGGAAAGCTTCAGGCAATCAACCTCGGTGGCGGCCGAAATCAGAGCAAGCGCAGCACTCAAGACACTGAAAAAAATGGTTGGTTTCATTTGGAGTATTTGATTGGCAGACTGGGAAACAAAAGTGGAGCGGGCAGCGGGAATCGAACCCGCGTGTCTAGCTTGGAAGGCTAGGGCTTTACCATTAAGCTATGCCCGCTCTTTCGGCACTTAAGGAACCGCCATTCCCGCCTCCTTGCAAGAGTTTTCTGTTGTTTCCGCGAAAATATTCGGGAATGCTTAAATGGTCGGAATAAGCTTGATTAACCAAGGTCCGCGCAGTGGCTTTGTGAAGTCAAATTGTTCTGCGGGTGTAGTTCAATGGCAGAACGTGAGCTTCCCAAGCTTGAGGCGTGAGTTCGATTCTCATCACCCGCACCAGCCAAAACCAGCTTTTTTCCTTGCGTTTTCAAGGATCCCTTACCGGAAACTGGGGAAAAACCAACCTGCGAATCACAGCCTGGAGGCGCGGCGCGTCCGATTTCCCGCCGCCCACTATCTCTCGGTGTATGCCGCCGGCGAGATGACCCGCGGTTGGCCCGGTGCCGAACTCGATACGCTCACGAACGAAGACGTCAGTCGTGCCCTGCAATACCCTGCCATCTCCTATTGGATCCGTTTCGCCAGTATATCAAGGGCGCGGAGAATGGCGACCGGGCGACCCTCGACCCCGAGTTTTGCAAGCTGCGGGTGAGCACTCCCTAACATTTCACCGGCGGCCTGACGGGAACGCCGCGGCTGGCGAAGTGGCGTTTGGCTTCACCCACGGTGTGTTTGCCGAAATGGAAGATGCTCGCGGCGAGCACGGCATCGGCTTTGCCGGCGTTGAGCACGTCCACCATGTGGTCGAGATTGCCCGCGCCGCCGCTGGCGATGACCGGGATGCCCACCGCGGAGGAAACCGCGGCGGTGAGTTCGATGTCGTAGCCAGCCTGGGTGCCGTCGGCGTCCATACTGGTTAAAAGGATTTCCCCGGCTCCGCGCCGCCAGACTTCCTTCGCCCATTCCACCACGTCGAGGCCGACGGGGGTGCGGCCGCCATGGGTGTAAACGCCCCATTTGCCAGATCCCTCGCGTTTGGCATCGATGGCCACCACGATGCACTGGCTGCCGAAAGCCTTGGCCCCGGCATCGATCAACTCCGGGGTTTTCACCGCCGAGGTGTTGATGCCGACCTTGTCCGCCCCGGCAAGCAGCATTTCCCGCATGTTTTCCACTGACCGGATGCCGCCTCCCACGGTGAGCGGGATGAAACAGTGCGCGGCGGTGCGGCGGACCACATCCACCATCGTGTGCCGGTTGTCGGAGGACGCGGTGATGTCGAGAAACACCAGTTCGTCGGCCTCCTGCGCATTGTACGCCATCGCGGCCTCCACCGGATCCCCGGCATCGATCAGATCGACGAAATTGACGCCTTTGACCACACGGCCGTCGGTGACATCGAGGCAGGGGATGATTCGTTTGGCGAGCACGAGAAGAGCTAAGCGAAGGAATCAGGGAACGCCAAGGAAAAGGGTAATCAAGGAGGGTAATCAAGGAGGGGCGAACTCCGTTCCACCGACGCCCATGAAGCGTCGATGAGTGCCTGCCAAGCGCTGTTCATGGTCCTCACGTGGTCGGACAAACGCCAAGGGTTGCCCGGATGGGGGAGGGGTTTACTTGGAGCCGGCGGCGGGTTCCTCGGGCCGCTTGAGGGAGGGATTTGCTTTGGGAGCGGCATCCCGGACGCTGTCGGGCGGGCAGGTCCGGCCGATAATTCCAATCACGCGGGAATCATGATCACCTCATTCCAGTTTGGTAATTCGGTTGATCTGCCCCCGCATCGAAGAAAAATGCCCGGCTGCACTCGGCAGACGGGCATTTTGGGGAAAGCGGGAAAAACGGATTGGCTCAGTCGAGCTTCGGTTTGCCGACGCGGCGAACGGTGCCGAAACGCTTCTGGAATTTGTCAATGCGGCCTTCGGTATCCACAAATTGGGCCAGGCCGGTGAAGAAGGGATGGGAATCGGAGGTGATCCCGATCGAGATGAGACTGTATTCCACGCCGTCGATGACTTCCTTCTTTTCAGAAGTTTTAGTCGAGCGGCTGACGAAACGCTTGCCGGTGGTCATGTCCACAAAGACGACCGGATTGTATTTGGGATGAAGGTCCTTTTTCATGAGAATCAATCGTGTCCGCCGCGTTTCCGACGCGGCGAGGGGCGAAGGGTGGCGGAAAATCCCTGCCTGTCAAGCCACCATCCGCGCCGATTTCTGGCCTCGCCGGAATTTTTCCTAAAAAATTAAATTCAATTCTTGCTGAATATCCGATTTCACTTGGGATGTTTGCCCTTTTTTTTGAGTCGCTATTATCCCCGGAGGGTGTAGGGTAACAACGTTATGGCAATTACAACGAAACGCACTCGATTCTCACGCCGCCTACCAGACCATGTTACCGATGAACTTGTGAACGTACTTTCCGAGAAGAAGATCTTCGGATTCAACGATCTGTTCGAGCGGGTTTTTGCAAACCTCAAGCTGCGGAATGCCGTCAGCGGTGGAGAGGAAATGCTCCGCCTCCGCGCCTATGAGAAACTGCAGAATCTCGTGACCCGCGGGCTGGTTGAAAAAATCGGCAAGGAATACAAAGGAACGGTCCGTGTGCATGAGGCATCCAGTGCTTATGCGGCCGCCCAGGAAGCTGCGGCCCAAGACTGAACTTGATCGTCTTGGACTCGATCCATCAACCCGCGCCCGTCACGGACGCGGGTTTTTTTCTACCCAAGCGCGGTGCATTTCGCTAAGACCATCCCGTCCAACCTGCGGATTACATGTCTGAACAATATCTTCCCGTCCTGTTTCAAGTGATTGTCGCGCTTGGTTTCGCCGTCGTCGTGCTCGCCGCGAGTGTGATTTTCGGCCGCTCCGGCAGACCCAACGCGACCAAGGACAGTCCGTACGAATGCGGCATGCTGCCCATCGGCGAGGGATCGCCGCGATTTTCGGTGAAGTTCTATCTGGTGGCGATGTTGTTCGTGCTGTTCGACATCGAGGTGGTGTTCATGTATCCGTGGGCGCTTCAGTTCCGGGATCTGGTAGCCCATGGACCGACGGCGCTGGTAAGCATGGCCGGCTTCGCGGGCATCCTGGTGGTCGCTTATGTTTACGCGTTGAAAAAAGGCGCGCTGAACTGGAAATCCTGACCGTCCGCGATGATTCACCCCGTCGTTTACTACCCACTCAAACCGGAGTTGGATGCCGCCATGGTGGAGGAGTTGGTGCGGACGAGCCGCCGCCTGTTGCTCAGAATCCCGGAAGTGTTCACCGTCCGTTCGGGGCGCAATCTCGCTCCGGATTCCCAATGGCAGGCGGCATCGAGGTGAACTCTCTCGACAAGCTCAGGGCCACGCTGGACGACCCGTTCCACCTCAAGTTCGTCGAGAAATACCTCAGGTCTAACACCCTGGCGCGATTTGCGAGGGACAGCGAATTGGATCCGTCCAAGGACCTCAAGTATGCCTGAGAAATCGTTAGGACAGGGACGCCGTTCAGCGTCTGCGCCCATGTTCCTCGATGAAGATTTCCGCCAGGCGGAAACAACGGCGGGCCAGTTCTTTTGCATCGTTGTCGCCGATCAGGGCGACACCCTCCTCGCTGACTTCGGATAGATAGATCTTCCATGCGCGCTCGGCGAGCAGTTCCGCATCGATCTTCGTTCGCGGCGGGAGGCTGGGACGCGGGGGTTGGGGCGTCGCTTGCGGCACCGGTCCTTCGGAAGGCTCGGCGGCCATGGGCGGGGAATTTTCTCCCTCGCCGGGTGGCGCGGTGTTGTGAGGGCCAGTGCCCTTGCCTTTTTTGCGGCGGCGTTTGCGCTTCGGATTTTCCGGGAACGCTGACGTGCCGCCAGAGTCGGCGTCCGGTTCAGGCCAATCGGTGCGCAGCGACGGGCTATCAGGTGCATCGAGAAATTCGGGAAACCTGGGGGATTCCTTTGCCGGACCGGGGCTGGCGGCATCGGCATCGCGATCCGGCGCGGTTGCGACTTTCGCGGGTTTTTTGATCCGGGGATTGGAAATCCGGCGGACCCGAGAGCTTCCCTCGGCGGGTGGATTCACGGGAGTTTCTGGGAAAGGTGAGGATTTGTCGCTCATGAGGACGGGAGGAGCAAGCCCGCCGGAATGGCGGGCGTCGAGAACATTCAGACAACAAAACCGTCGGAATTGCCGCGGAAATCCGCCTCTCCGCGGAGGCCGGCGGTTTGCATCCCTGAAGCCGAAATGCCTCAGGGACTCTTGATGTCGTCGCGGTTTTTCTTGTCGCTGACGGTCCCCGGGTTGGTAGCGGCATCCTTGCCTACCGACCACAGGTCGAAGTCGGGATTCTGAGTGTAGGAGTTGGCCGCGCCGGCCGCGTTGGTGGCGGTGCGGTAACGGTATTCGCCGCCCCACGGGTCAGAGATCTTGGTGGCCGCGGAGGCCACGCCGGAGGTCCAGCCTTGTTTACCGACGGCCGGATCGAGTTCCGGCACGTAGATCTTGGCGGCTTTCGTTGGGTCGCTCACACCGTCCCAGTAGAGCGCCTTGAACAAGATGGCCGAGGCCCCTTCACCATTGGCTGAGTCTTCGGTGGCGGGATAGGTGCCGTTATCCAGCTTGTATTCCTCAAGCGCTTTGGAGAGCAGGGACATCTGCACTTTGGCCTTTTCCTTCGCCTGGCGTTCGGTAACAAACCCGAGTCCGCCGACCACGAGACCGGCCAGAATGACGATGATCGTGATCACCGCCATCATCTCGATGAGAGTGAAAGCGGCGTGACGCTTGCGTTGAATCGGCTTCATGGTGCTGGAATGGGATGAGCTTTTCGATGGCAACCAGCGGTTTACTGAGCTCCCATGGTCGAGATCATCTTAATCAACGGTAGGAACAATGCAAATACAACCGAACCCACGATGAGGGCCAGAATCACGATCATGATCGGCTCCAAGATCGAGGTCAGGGCGGTGACGGCGTTGTCCACCTCATCGTCATAGACGTCCGCCACCTTGAGCAGCATTTCCGGGAGTTGGCCGGTTTCCTCGCCGACGTCCACCATCGAGATGACCATGTTCGGGAACACGCCGGAGGCTTGCAGCGGGGTGACGATGGTTTCCCCTTCCTTGACGGCTTCGTGGACCTTTTCGATAGCTTGGGAGATCACCACGTTGCCGGCGGTGTCGCGGGTGATGTTGAGGGCCTGGAGGATGGGCACCCCCGAGGTGACGAGCGTGCCGAGCGTGCGGGAAAAGCGCGACACGGCGCTCTTGCGCTGGATATCGCCGAGAATGGGCATCCGCAGTTTGATCGCGTCGATCGCGACGCGACCGCCCTTGGTGCGGCCCCACATGTTGAAGAGGACGACTCCGATGAAGAAGAGGATGAACACGAAAACCACGTTCGGAATTGGGCCAATGGCGCTCTCAAGGAAGAACTCGGAGGTTCCGAAAACGATCTGGGAAATCATGGGCAGATCCTCGTTGGTGTTGGCGAACATTTCCTTGAACTTCGGCACGATGAAAATCATCAGGAACACTAGGATGGCGACCGCGATGAACATGACGATCACCGGATAGACCATTGCGGAAACGATTTTGTTTTTCAGCTTCTGGGCTTTTTCCTGATACTCCGCGAGGCGGTTGAGCACGACTTCCAACACCCCGCCCAGTTCGCCGGCCTTGACCATGTTGACGTAGAGTTTGTTAAAAATCTTCGGGTGCTGGGCGAGCGACTCGGAGAACGTGGAACCACCCTGCACGTTATCGGCAAGCGCGATGACCGTGGCCTTGAGAGTCGGATTGGGCTCCTGCTTTTCCAGCACCGTGAGACTGCGGAGCAGCGGCAGGCCGGAATCGATCAAAGTGGCAAGCTGGCGCGTGAAAATCATCAGGTTCTTAGGCTTCACCCGACCACCGATCTGGCCTGTGGCCGTTTGTGTCTTGGCCTTGGCCTTGCGTTTGGCAGGAGCGGCCGCCTT
>CAMBPB010000020.1 GCA_945869465.1 Prosthecobacter debontii | reverse complement strand
GATTTTTTTAGCGAACTCCTCCTTGCAGAGGATGATGCCGCCACGCGGGCCGCGCAGCGATTTGTGAGTGGTGGAGGTGACGAAATCAGCGTGCGGCACCGGGCTCGGATGCGCGCCCGCGGCGACGAGGCCGGCGATGTGCGCCATGTCCACAAACAGATAGGCGCCGATCTCGCGGGCGAGTCGGCCCATGCGCGCGAAATCGATGATCCGCGAATAGGCGGAAGCTCCCACCGTGATGAGCGCCGGCCTGAGTTCGCGGGCGGTTTTTTCCAGCTCATCGTAATTGATGCGCTCGTCGTCCGGGCTGACGCCGTAGTGGGTCACATCATAGAAACGCCCGGAGAAATTCGCCTTGTGCCCGTGCGTTAGATGGCCGCCGTGGGCGAGATCCATCGTGAAGATCTTGTCGCCCGGCTTGAGCACCGCAAAATAAACCGCGGTGTTCGCCTGCGAGCCCGAGTGCGGCTGGACGTTGGCGTGCTCGGCTCCGAAGATCTGTTTGGCGCGGTCGATCGCGAGTTGCTCGACGACATCCACGTTTTCGCAGCCGCCATACCAGCGTTTGCCGGGATAGCCTTCGGCGTATTTGTTAGTGAGCAACGAGCCCTGCGCCTCCATCACGGCGGGCGAGGCGAAGTTTTCCGAGGCGATCAGCTCGATGTTGTTGCGCTGGCGTTTTTCCTCGGCGGTGATGGCCTCGTAAACCGCCGGATCGGTCTGTTCGATGCGGCTGCCGGAGGCCTTGCAAATGCGGGCTTCATGGCGGCCGCCGTCGAAGGCGGTGGCCAGGAAGGCATCGGCCATCGCGATGGCGGTGGCGGCGTCGGTGTATTTGCCGCTCAGGCAGAGCACGTTTGCATCGTTGTGCTGGCGGGTGATGGTGGCCTCGTCCACCGAGCGCACGCTGGCGGCGCGGACGTGGCGGTGGCGGTTGGCGGCGATGCTCATGCCCACGCCGGAGGTGCAGGCGAGGATGCCGAAATCGTAGGTGCCGTCCGCCACATTGCGGGCGACGAGGTTGGCGTAGTCGGCGTAATCCACTGAGCCGTTGGTGTGGGTGCCGAAATCGCGGACCTCGTGCCCGACGGCTTTGAGGTGATCGACGACGGCGTTTTTGAGATCGAAGGCGCCGTGATCGGCTCCGATGGCGATGCGAAAGGTGGGATGGCTCATGGGCAGGCCGGATTCAAGACCGGGAAAAGGGGATTGGAAACCGGAAATTTCGCGGGCGCGCCGAAATGGAGGGGGAATTTTGGCAGAATCATTTTTGACAGAATCATTGAAGAGGACTTTGAAATTGGACCTCTCCTTTTGTGCTCTTCAAAAAATGATTCTGCCGAAAATGATTCTGTCATCCTCTTTGCTCTTCCAATGGATGCGGCGGCCCCTGCGATTCCCTCCTTGTCAGCCGGCGCGGGTTGCTCTGGGATGCGGGCGAAACCATTCCGGTTGCAAATCGTAACTCACCCCTCCCATGTCCGCGACCTCCTCTTCCACCACGATCCGTCTCTCGGTGATGATGTTCCTGCAGTTTTTTATCTGGGGGGCGTGGTTTGTGACCTTGGGGGCATGCCTGGATGCCAACCAGCTGGGCTCGATCATCGGGGCGGCCTATGGCAGCGCGCCGATCGCGGCGATCATCGCGCCGCTCTTCCTCGGCCTGGTGGCGGACCGGTTTTTCCCCTCTGAAAAGGTGATGGGCGGGTTGTTGCTCATCGGCGGCGCGGCCATGCTGGCGGTTCCGGGTTTCGCCCTGAAGGGCGATGCAGGCATGGTGAAAAACCTCTTCATCGCCCACATGCTCTGTTACATGCCGACCCTCGGCCTCGGCAACTCGATCGCCTTCGCCAACATCAGCGATCAGAGCAAATTCCCCGCCCTGCGCGTGTGGGGGACGATCGGCTGGATCGTTGCCGGTCTCATCATCGGGTTCCTCGGTTGGTCCACCAGCCTGAACATCTTCACCCTCGCCGGCGGCGCCTCATTGCTGCTAGGGGTCCTCGCCTTCTTCCTGCCCTCCACGCCGCCGCCGGCCAAGGGCCAGCCGCTCAAACTGAGCTCCATCTTCATGCTGGACGCCTTCAAGCTGTTAGCCAGGCCGGCGTTTTTCATCTTCATCCTGTGCTCGACCCTCATCTGCGTCCCGCTCGCCTATTATTACAGCACCACCTCGATCTTCCTCTCGGATATGGGTTTCAAGCAGCCTGCCTCCTCGATGTCCATCGGCCAGATGTCGGAAATCGTCTTCATGCTGCTGATCCCGTTCTTCTTCCGCAAACTGGGCGTGAAAAAGATGATCCTCATCGGCATGGGCGCATGGGTCCTGCGCTATCTGCTGTTCTCCTTCGGCGCTCCCGACCAGGCGGTGTGGATGTTGTTCCTCGCCATCGCGCTGCACGGGATCTGTTATGACTTCTTCTTCGTCACCGGATTCATCTATGCCGACAAGGCGGCTCCAGTCACCGTGCGCAGCCAGGTGCAATCGATGCTCGTGTTCTTCACCCAAGGCATCGGCATGTATTTCGGCTATCGGATCGCCGATGCGACCATGAAGTCCGGCGTGGGCGGCCATGCCGGACTCGCCGGCGCGATCGCGGCGGCGGGCACGGCTGAGGAGCTCACCTTCGCCCAACAACTCGGCCAGATGTTCTCCGTCGGCCTGCCCAAGGTGGATGCCACGCTGCTTGCCACCGCTTCCGGGCAATGGAAAACCTTCTGGCTGCTGCCCGCCGGCATGGCCGCCGCCATCGGCGTCCTGTTCTTCATCGCCTTCTGGGACAAGTCCGCGGATGGCGATCCCAAGCAGTGAGTTCGGTTGGTCCGGGGGCAGCCCGGTTTTCGCCGCATGAGCCCGATCCCCGGGTGCCAACCAAACGAGGCGATCTTTGATCTAGCGGCTCATCAGGGAAAGCGCCAAACCGTGGTGGCGAGTCTTGCGAGCTTGCGCTGGCGGTCAGTGATCATCGCCGCGGTCCATTCCTCCAACGTCGCGACTTCCTTGGTCAGGCCATATTGACTCGTTTCAAAAACCACTGCTTTTTCCGGGAACGGCTTTTGGCCGATACCCTTGTTCTTTCCGTATTCCAACAGGGCATAATTGCCGAGCCGCTCCACGTAGCGATCGTGTTCATCTTCGGAGAAAATTGTTGCCCAATGATCGTCAAGATTGTCGGGAAGGATGTGCTCGATGGTTGCGTTCGCAGTACTCCAGCTCAAATCATGGCCGGAATTCTGGCGCTCAAGCTCGCAAAGAATATACCGGATGATCTTTTTCCCCTTGCTGCTGACGGATTGACGAAAAACCTCGAAATCCGCGCGGAACTCATCGTCCGGCACATAGACCGCCTGAAGCAATCCGCGAACGCCTGACGCCTTGGTCACGGCCCCACTTTGCAGTCCGAGCGCCGCCTCGTTGAATCGCTTCTCCAATTCGTGGGTTCCGAGGCGGCTGATCACGTTGAAACGGAACGAGAGAGTGACGCAATCTTTGAGAACTTTCACCGCCTCATCGCCGCCGAGTTTTCGAAACGCCGCCAGAGTCAGCGGCTTGTATTGGCTCACGCCGAACAGAACCAATGCGCGGATCTGTTCCGCCGCTCCGGGAAAATCGAGCCAGTATTCGTCTTCCGGGTCGCCGAGCGCGCGGTAGCAGGCGGAGGCCCGCTCCAGATCCCTAACCAACTCCATCGCGTTCTCCGCGGTCCCTACCTCCTCGCGGATCCTGCGGAAAAGCCTCTCCTGCCGGACAAACGGGTAGAGTGAATTGAAATAGTGCCTTAGAAACTCGGGCAGCCGCCTGACGCCAATCTGTCCGGTCACCCGTTGCCAACGCTTGAGAACGTGGTCGAGATCCCCCCGACCCTTCTTTGAAACGAGGGACATCAGGTAGTTCTTGATCAGATCGCTTGCCGTGAGTTCCAACCCCCGCGCATTGAGGGTTTCGAAAACCGTATAGGCTCCCATATCGTCCTCCACGACGACCTGGATGAAAAGCAGCCGCACCGAGACCAGCGAATCGATCCACTCCGCCAACTGCTGTCCGCTGGATTGCGAAAATTCCTCGCCAATGCGTTTGGAGAAATACTTGAACGCGCTCCAAAGCTGTTTTTCGGAATCTCCAAGCGAGCGCTCGCTGGCGGGCTTCTCAAGCTGCACCAGTGTGCCCTGATAAAAATCATCGTCATTCCGATTGAGCGTGAGTTTGCTCGCCTCCACCAATGACCCGGGCTGCTTGGCCCCGATGAAACTTCCCCGCAGCAGCGCCGCCCGCTCCCGATTTGCATCAGGCTCGACTCCCGAGTCCGCAAGCTCTCTCAATCGGGCGATCACGCAGAGAATCAGGATGCTCAAGGTCGCGATTCGCTGCTGTCCATCGATGATTGTGTATTCCTCGGGATTCTCATTCTGCATCAGAACCAGTGATCCCATGTAATGCTGTGACGACCGCTTGGCCGTGAGATCCTGCAAATCCAGCCACAGATCTTCCCAGTGCTCTTCTTTCCACGAGTAATCCCGCTGAAACGCGGGCACCCGGTAAGATCGGCCGTTCCCAAGCAGATTCTTGAGATTTGGAGTACTGGTGGCGAGGAGGTTCGATGCAGCCATGGGGATCGAGGAGAGGCTATTTGCAAAAACGGCGGATTGCCAGCGCCAAGGGTTCAAGGGTTCAAGGGTTGGAAACTTCACCTTTACCCCCTGTTTCAGGAGCTTGTCGATCTCCCGGTTCGCCTTCACCACTGCGCCTTGTTCTTGACGCCGAAGGGCTTGGGGCTCAGGGTTCCAGCAGCGTCAGAAGACGCGAGATTGCTATGGATACCCAACCCACTCCGGACTCACCGCTTGTGCCCCAGCCGCAAGCTCCCGCCGATAAGACCAGTTGGCGTCTTTACTTGGAATTGCTCGC
The DNA here is from genome assembly GCA_945869465.1 of Prosthecobacter debontii. Taxonomy (GTDB): domain Bacteria; phylum Verrucomicrobiota; class Verrucomicrobiia; order Verrucomicrobiales; family Akkermansiaceae; genus Luteolibacter. Next base: position 35,814 of record CAMBPB010000020.1, on the reverse strand, counting down.
CCTGACGGCATTCGTCATTCCATTGGGCCAGATTCTCGGACCGATGGTGCTGTGGCTGGTAAAAAAGGACACGATTCCCGAGGTCGATTTCGAGGGCAAAAAAGTTTTGAATTTCAATATCTCCTGGACGATTTGGGGTGTCCTGAGCTGTGGTCTGGGATTTATCGTTTGGATCGTGATCGCCGTCGTTGCGATGATCAAGGCGGCCAACCGCGAGCCTTTCAAACATCCCCTGACGATCGATTTCCTGAAATGAAACGGCCGCTTGCGGGCAACAAAAACGACGTTTCGGAAAATTTGGGATGGAAACCGCCGGAACTTTCGTGTGGGGTTCGCTGCGTATGAAATTCCAATTGATCATGATGAGTTGTGCAGCCTGCCTGGTTCTTCCGGTTTTTGCGGAGGAGGACACGCCGCTGGGCAAGCAGATGGAATCCTTCAACGACGCCTACAAGGCTTTCCGCAAGGAAACCGATCCGGCCAAAGGTGCCGCCGCAGCCCGCGAAGCGCAGCAGGCGGTGATCAAGGGCCTGGCGGAGACACCGGCCATGCTAGTCAAAATGCCCGAAGGCCCGGCCAAGGCCAAGGCCGCCGCGGAATACCGCAAGATGCTGGGCAAAGTGTTTGTCTCGCTCTGCGAAATCGAGGAAGCGTTCCTCGCCGGAAAAATCGATGACGTCGCCAAAATCGTCCTCACCCTCAAGGAAATGAAAAAGGCAGGTCACGACAAGTTCATCGCGGAATAGTGAACCGAATGCGGGAAGAGGGAGACAGAATCATTTGAGGACAGAATCATTTGGATGAAAGGTTCATTTGGATAGAGCCATCAACCGGGGAACGAAACCCCGGTATTCTCTTCAATGATTCTGTCAAAAATCCCTACTCGCGCGGGGTGAATCCCGCGATGGGCGGGCGTTCGGGTTCGGGGATGTGTTTGGAAATCAGGCGCACCGAGGTCTCATCGATCAACCATCGCTGATGGAGATCAGTGAGTGGCGCGGTGAGGGTGATTTTACCGTCGCGCACCAACCGTCGCAGGATCACTTGCAGAATGGCGAACGAGGTATCTCCGAGTTCACCGTCGTCGCGGTTGCGGTGGATGCGTTTGACGAGGTCGGTCTGGGCAATGCGCCCGAGTTGGCCGGCTTGGGCGAGGTCGATCAAATGGGCGATTTCGACCCCGTAGCCGGTGGGGAAGGCCAGCGATTCCAACCGGCCGCGGCGCGCGGCGTATTCGCCGGAAAGCGGTTGCAGGATGCCGGTTAGTTCGGGATAGAACTGCGAGATCAGCGGGCGCACCAGGATTTCCGAAACCCGACCGCCGCCGTTGGAGTGGAGGGCGTCGCCATGAATCAAGGGGCGTTGGTAATACGCCTTCACGTAATCGATTTCCGGATCGGCAAGCAGCGGACCGACCAGCCCGGTGACGAATCCGGCATGGAAGTTGGTGATGTCGCCGTCCAGATAACAGACGATGTCACCGCAGCAGGCATGCAGGGCTTTCCAGAGGTTTTCCCCCTTGCCGGAATGGGTGCCAAGGGCGGGCGCGATTTCCGCCGAGCGCAGCACGCGGGCACCGGCGCGGGCGGCGATTTCGCGGGTCCCATCGGTCGAGTCGGAATCGATCACTAGGATTTCGTCCACCAAGGGCCACCGCTCTATCAGCTCCATGCGGACCGTGGTGACGATCGTGCCGATGGTTTCCGCTTCGTTGAGAGTGGGAATGCAGACGGAGATCCGCTGGCGGTTTTTTAGCAGCAGCAATGCCTCCACGTCAACGAAGTGGCTGTGATGAAAGCGCTGCATGCGGAGACCGAAGACCGCTTTGGGGAAAGACTCAAGGCGGGAATCCATGCGACACATCCGGAGGTGGAGCGGTAGCACCCCGGATTCCAGTCGGGGTGATTCCACGGTCCGGATTCGCTGGCGGCGATTTTGTCCTTTGCGGGTCGGCGGTTTGGCGGGAAACTCGTGGCAATGAACAGGGATTGGCATGTTCTTGCGAATGGCGTGGCGAATATATCGCCGTTGTTCGCCTTGTTGACCCTGGTTCTGGTGCTGGCGGTGCTGTTCTCGCTGGTGTTGGTGAAGTTCAAGCAGAGTTTGCTCGTCGGGTATTTGTTGAGTGGCGTGCTCATCGGCAACGTCGGGTTGCTGTGGCTCACGGGCACCGACCGGGAGGCCCCGGTGATCGCCAATCTGGCGGAGATCGGCGTGGTGCTGCTGATGTTCACGCTGGGAATCGAGTTTTCATTCGCGGAACTCAGGCATCTGTGGCGCACGGCATTGATCGGAGGAGGCGTGCAGGTGGCAATCACCGCCGGGATCGCCGGGCTGACGGCCTCGGCCTGCGGGTTTGCCCCGGCGGACAGCATCGTGCTGGGAACTGCCGTGGCGCTCAGTTCAACGGCGGTGGCGATGAAATCGTTCCAGGATCTCGGCCAGCAGAACAATCCCGGCGCGCGCGCGAGTTTGGGCATCGCCTTGTTTCAGGACATCTTCGTGATCCTGATGTTCCTGGCGCTGCCCGCGCTCTATCAGGAGGGAACCGACGGTGTGGCGTGGCGGATCGGCAGCTCCATTCTCAAAGGCATCGCCTTTCTGGCAGGGGCCTGGCTGCTAGGCCAATACGGCCTCACGCCGCTGCTCCACGCAGTGGCGCGGACGCGCAGCCGCGAGCTGTTCACACTGACGGTGGTCGGGCTCTGCGCGGGGATCGCCTTCGCCGGCGGCGCGCTGGATTTGTCATTGGCGCTCGGAGCCTTCGCCGCGGGGCTGGTGGTGAGCGAGTCGATCTACAGCCACCGGATTCTATCGGACATCCTGCCCTTCAAGGATTTGTTCCTGGCGATTTTTTTCGTGTCGGTCGGATTGTTGATCGATCTGTCGGTGGTGGCGGCCGAATGGCAGCGCGTTTTGTTAGGAAGCGCGGTGATTCTGGCGCTCAAGGGCGTCATTGTGTTCGCGGTGTTGAAATGGCTGAAACTTCCCGGACGCCCGACGCTGCTGGCGGCGGGAAGCCTTGCCAGCACGGGTGAGTTTTCGCTGGTGCTCATCGGCCGGGCGGGAGGCTACCGGCCCTTCGATCCCGGCACCGAGCAGATGCTGCTGGCTTGCACTGCGGTGACGATGGCGGCGGTGCCGTCACTGATGCGGGGTGCCGGGTCGTTCGCCCGCTGGTTGGAACGCCTCGGGATTTTGGCGGCACACCAGACTCCCCCGCAGTCGCTGGCACCGACCCAAGTGATCAAGGGGATCCGCGATCACGCGATCATCTGCGGATACGGCCCGGTGGGGCGCGCGCTCAATGAAGCGTTGAAACGCTGCGGCGTGGCGACCTTGGTGATGGAGCTGAACTCCGATACCGTTAGAGCGCTGATGGGTGCCGGCCAGCCGGTGTTGTTTGCGGATGCGACCCACCCCGAGGCGCTGGATCTGGCCGGCATCTCCCGGGCGCGGCTGGTGGCCTTCACGTTTCCAGCGGTGAATGCCACCTGCGCCGCCGTGCCGCTCGTGCGCGAACGCAACCCGGGAATCTTTATTTTCGGCCGGGCCAAGTATCCCGATGAGGTCGCCCGGCTCCGCAAACTCGACGTGCAGGTGATTCACGACGAACGGGAAAGTGCGGTGGCGATGGTGCGCGCCGCGCTGTCCTCTTATGAACGCGAGGACATCGATCCCGAGCAGGTGGTTCGCGAGGCGATGGATGAGTCCGCCTGAGATTGCGGGTTTTTTTGATCGGATTCCGGAAAACTGCCCGCTAAACCCCCGGTGTGGCCCTGCTTCTAGCGATCGAATCCTCCTGCGATGAAACCGCGGTGGCGATCGTGCGTGGCTCGGCGGGCCAGGCGGCCGAAGTGCTGGCCTCCGAGGTTTCCTCACAGATCGAGCTGCATCGCGAATACGGCGGAGTGGTGCCTGAGTTGGCTTCCCGCAATCATTCGCTGCGGTTGCGCGGACTGGTGGAAAAAGCCCTAGCCGACGCCGGCACGGCGATGCGGGAGATCGATGCCTTTGCCGCCACCAGCGGCCCCGGGCTCGCGTCGTCGCTGTTGATCGGCAGCACCGCGGCGAAGGGCATGGCCTGCGCCGCTAACAAACCGTTTCTTGGAATCAATCACCTGGAGGGCCATCTGTTATCGCCATTTCTGGATCGGACGTCGGTGCCGCCGCATGTGGCGCTGATCGTTTCCGGCGGACACACGCTGTTGTTGGACGTCGAGGGACCCGGCCGCTACCGCAGGTTGGGCGGGACCCGCGACGACGCCGCAGGCGAGGCCTTCGACAAGGTGGGGAAAATGTTAGGCCTGCAATACCCCGGCGGACCGGAAATCGAAAAGGCCGCCCGCGCTGGGAATCCGAAGGCCTATGATTTCCCCCGCTCGATGCTGCACGATCCGCATCTGGATTTTTCGTTTTCGGGATTGAAAACCTCGGTGCTTTATACGCTCCAGCGGGCTGATGGAAACGTTTCCATCAGCGATCTATCAGCCTCATTCCAACAGGCGGTGATTGAGATTCTTGTCGGCAAGACCCTGCGCGCGGCGAAGCGGACCGGCCGCGGGATCATCGCCTTGTCCGGCGGAGTGAGCCTCAACCGGGCATTGCGCGCGGCGTTTCAAGAGGCCTGCGCGAAATCCGATTACGAACTCGTGACGGCCGTTCCAGATTTCTGCACCGACAACGCGGCGATGATTGCCTTCGCTGCGTTGCTGCGACACCTGGCGGGTGAAAGCTCGCCGCTGGATGAAGACATCCATCCGAATTTGCCGCTGGTCTGACGGTCCGGCGTGTGCTTGATAGGAGCAACCCTGATGATCTATCGCACCTTGGTTTTCGATTTTGACGGCACCATCGCCGACACGCTGGGTGAGACGCGCCGCATTTTCAACCAGATCGCGCCGGATTACGGGATCCGGCAGGTGGCCGAGCACGAGCTGAAGCAATTGCGCCACCTGTCGCTCAAACAATTGCTCGACCATTTGAAGATCCCGAAGCGGCGGGTCCCGGCGCTGATTTCACGGGGCACCGGGCTGATGCGCGGCAACATCACGCGGCTGCCGATGATCGCGGGCATGGGCGAGGTGCTCGTCGAACTGCGCCGGCATGTGGACAGTTTCGGGATCCTCACGTCCAACGCCACCCCCAACGTGGATGCGTTCCTGCGGACCCATGGACTCCGCGAGCATTTTGATTTCATCTCCTCGACCTCCAAACTCACCAGCAAAGCGAAGCACCTCAAGGCCATCCGCAAAACGTTTTCGCTGCGCGCCGAGCAAATCCTCTACATCGGCGACGAGCTGCGCGACGTGAAGGCCTCGCAGAAAGCCGGCATTCCGATCGCCGCCGTGACTTGGGGATTCAATTCGCGCGAAGCCCTCGCGGCCGCGTCGCCGGATTACCTGTTCGATCAACCTGCGGATTTCCTGCGCCTGATCACCAGACGATGACAAAACGTCCGGAATTGAGGCGCCAGGGCTGACGGCGCATTGACACCCGCCGTCTGGAGCGGGCAACCTCCGCCCATGGCTGAGGAAAAACCGCCCATCGATCATCCGGAAGCCGCCGCGGCGCACGCGCACGAGTCCCCCGTGGCCGTTACGGCTCCCAAATCCACCGTGCCGCCCGCCGTCATTCTGGCGTTGCTCATCATCGCGTTGCTTGGGTTTCTGGTGATGATCACTCTGCGTGGAGACAAGGGCGCGGCGTCTCCGGATGCCGACGAACTGAGGGTGTTGAAGGCGCAAATCAGCGCCGCCGAGGCCGACATCAATGCCCGCCGCATGGCCATGGGCCTTCGTCCGCGGGAGGGATTGGCCGAGCCGGTTGATGAGGTCGCAACCCGCTTGAAGAAGGACGCTGACACCATGGTGGCGCTGGCTGGCAGTTTCGAAGCGATGCTGACTGGAAAGGATGCCGAGCTGGCGGCAAAGAGCACGGAACTGCTCCGTTCCGAGCAACTCCGCCAAAGCCTCGCCGCAGAAAGCGCCCGCCTTCAGGGCGAATTGCAGCGCGCGCTGGTGAATGGCTCGCAAGTCGATCTTCTCCGGCCTGATCTGGAGGCCCTGAAATCCCAGCGCGACGCGCTTGCGGCAGAGCTCAATACGGTGCGTCAGGACTTAGCCGCCAAGGCCCAGGGGGTTTCAACGGATGATTTCGCCGACCTCAAACGACGCTTCGAGGAAACCCTACGGGCCAAGGAATTTTTCGAAGCCAAGGTAAAAGAACTCGAGGGGGAAGTCTCGAAATCCAAGTTGTTCGCAAGCTCGGAAAACGAGTTGCTGCCCGCCGCCGTCGCATTGTTTCGCAATCTCCGGCTATTGGAAAACCGCCCGGAAGCGGAACTCACCGCCGCCTATAGCGGTTTGGCGGCGACGCTCGGCGCGAACCGTCTCCACACCCTCAACTTCGCCACCGGTTCCAGCGGCCTGAATCCCGCCGACGAAGAATCGATCCGCAACCTCGTCGCGGAAATCCCTGATGGCGATCTCGTGATGGCCATCGGCTATGCCTCGGAAACCGGCAACCTCGATAAAAACCAAACCTTGTCCTCCGATCGCGCGACTGCCGCCGCGCAGCTGTTTGTCTCCGTCAAACGCCCCGGCCAAGTCGTCCAAGCGGTCTATCTAGGCCAGACCGATCGCTTCAGCAGCAGCGTTCCGGAGCGCAACCAACTCGTGGAAATCTGGCGCATCCGGAAGAAATAGTTGAGAGTTGATAGCTAAAAGAAGAGCCCCTCTCCACCAATATTCAATATCCAATATCCAATACTCAATTACCATGCCTCCGCCACGCCGACCGTTTCAAAAACCGCAGCCGCCGACGGGGGACCGCGGTTGGGATCCGGTGGCCGCGTGGTATGACAAACTGGTCGGCGAGGCCGGCTCGGACTATCACAAGAACGTCATCCTTCCCGCCGCGCTGCGGATGCTCGATGCCAGGCCCGGCGAGTCGGTGATCGATATTTGCTGCGGCCAGGGAGTACTCGTTAGACCGTTGTTGGAGGCCGGGATCGGCAGCTTCACCGGCGTGGATGCCAGTCCGCGGTTGATCGAGGCGGCGAAGTCCCGCCATGGCACGGACCCGCGCGTTTCATGGATCGTGGCCGATGTCTGCCAGCCCGGTGCGTGGGCGGATGGGAGCTACGACGCGGCGGCCTGCCTGATGGCAGTTCACGATGTGGCGGATGCGGTGGCGCTGTTTTCCAACGTCGCCCGATCGATCAAACCGGGCGGCCGCGCGGTGTTTGTGTTCATGCACCCGTGTTTCCGCATTCCGCGGAAAACCCATTGGGGTTGGGATGGCGACCAGAAGATCCAATACCGCAGGGTTGACGGCTATGGCACACCGCTGGAAATCCCCATCACCACCCATCCGGGCAAAGGCACCGGCGAGCTAACCGTTTTCCATCACCGCCCGCTGGCCGAGTTGCTCACCTCGATGGGCGAGGGCGGCCTGGCCGTGCTCGCCTGCGAGGAGCTTTACAGCCACCGCCGGTCCCAGGCCAGCGGTCCCTTCAGCAAGGCCGAACACCGCGCCGCCGAAGAGTTCCCGCTTTTCATCGCGCTGAAAGCGATGAGGATGCCGCGCCCGTGAATCTTGACACCATGCAACCGCGCGACTCCGCCGCCGCCACCCCGCACCCGCCGCCCGCGCCGCTGCTCTACGAATCCCACTGCCACACCCCGCTGTGCAAACATGCGTTCGGCGAACCGGACGAGTATGCCGAAGTCGCCCTCGCCCGCGGCCTCAAAGGCATCACCTTCACCTGTCATTGCCCCCTGCCCGGCGGATTCTCGGCCCACGTGCGCATGGCACCCGAACAATTCGATGACTACGTGGCCATGATCGCCGCCACCCGCGCCGCCTTCGCCGGCAGGCTTGACGTGCGCCTCGGCCTGGAAAGCGATTTTTACCCCGGCGTCGAGCCATGGTTGGAACAACTCCACGCCCGCGTCCCGCTCAGCCATGTGCTTGGCTCGATCCACTATCAGGTTTCCGACTACCGGAAGTTGTATTACACCGGCGACGTTCACCGCTATCAGGAACTCTACTTCGAACACCTCGCCCAGTCCGCGGAAAGCGGCCTCTTCGACACCCTCGCCCACCCGGACCTCATCAAAAACGAGTCCCCCGCCGATTGGAATTTCGCACGCCTGCGTCCGCACATTGAGCGCGCCCTCGACCGCATCGCCGCCACCGGCGTGGCCATGGAACTCAACACCAGCGGCGTGCAGAAATCGCTGCCGGAAATGAACCCGTCGTTTTCCCAATTGGTCCTGATGCGTGATCGTGGCATCCCGGTGGTCATCGGCGCGGATGCCCATGTTCCCGAACGCGTCGGGGATGGCTATGCCGCCGCTCTCCATCTCCTGCGTGAGGCCGGATACTCGGAAGTGTGCTTCTTTCTGGATCGCCAGCGCCAAACCGTGCCCCTGCAAGAGGCGCTTGAGTCGCTGAAGTGAAATACCGAATGGCCGATCTGGTGATCGCTTGCGGTGAGGTTATAGCCACACCACCCGGCAGTTTTGCACTCAATTTTTCAGGGGGTAGTCTTCTGCGCCTTCGCGAAAGGCTGCCCGCGCGGGCGGTTTTACTCGCTCGCTCGGATTGATCCCCGACTCAGAAATTATCGAAAAAATGGTCAGCCGTAAATTACACTTTGGTATAATCCGCTTCCGACTCAACGCGGTGAGACGGAGGGGCGCGCACCATCTGGCGGGTGACGACTGACTAGCGCGAGACACCGGCAAGCGCCGAGATTTGGGCCAATTCGGCGGGATTGCCCGCGCCCAACTTTCGCATGGCGCGGCCGCGATGGACCTTCACGGTGACCAATGCAAGGGAGAGTTGATCGGCGATTTCCTTGTTGAACAATCCCTTGATGACTAGGCACACGATTTCCCGTTCGCGGGCGGTCAGGGTGGCGGCCCGGTTGCGGGCTTCGGTTTCCGTCGCTCCTTTCCGCACCACGGCACGCGCCCGTTGCAAGGCCAGTGCCACCGTCGCCATCAATTCCATGGCATCGTAGGGTTTGATCAGGAAGCCATCCGCCCCGGCGCGCATCACGTTGACCACCATCCGGATGTCCCAGTGCGCGGTAAGAAATACCGTCGGGATTTCCCACCCCAGTCGTTGCAACTCCGCATGGACCTGCAAGCCGCTCATGCCATTGCCCAAATGATTGTCCAACAGCAGGCAGGCCGGCACCAAGGGCAAACCTGCCTCGAAAAAATCCTCCGGATTGGCAAACAATTTGACCCGATATCCGTGACTCGTGAGCAGGCGGTCCAATCCTTTGAGGATGAATGCGTCGTCATCCAATACCAATACCACATGATCCTCGTCGGTGGGCTCGTCGTCCCCATCGTCCCCATCGTCCCCATCGTCGCTATTTCGGAACGGAGGAGCGGATTCCCGATTCTTTGATTCATCCATGCAGCGTGGGAGGGTTAAGCGGTGCGGTGCTCGGAAAGGCCAGATCCATCGCCTCCGATGGCGTTATACTTTGGTATAAGCGCCTGGTTTTCATCCGACTCCCCAAGGATCGGCAGGATCACTCGAAACGACGCGCCAATCCGATCCGAGTTGTTACAGGCCTCGCTGGTGCCGCCGTACGCCTCGACGATGGTCCGGCTGAGGCGCAGCCCCATCCCCAGTCCTTCCGGTTTGGTGCTGAAAAACGGCGCGAACAGCCAGTCCATGACCTCCGGAGCGATCCCCGAGCCAGTGTCGCTGACGCCCCATTCGGCGCCCTCTCCGACAATATGGCGGGTGGTCGCGGTGACCATCCTCCGTTCCTGTGGACACTCCGAGCAAGCATCGAACGCATTGCGCACCCCATTGTGGATGATTTGGCTCAGTTCCACCGGGTCCACTAGAATCGGCGGCAATTCCTCGCCCAACCCGCAAGACAGCGAAATCCTGCGGCTTTCGGCTTGCTGCCGCAACAGCCGCAGCACCCCCGCCACCAGTTCATTGAAGCCGGTTCGCATCACCTACACCAAAGCCCCGGATCTAACCAACAGCTGTCCGCCTGCACCACCATAGGGAGAGGCGTTTCCACCTGTCCAATTATCGCCACCGCAAGGCACACTAGCCTATTTGTTGAAGTTCGGGTGCTTCGCATCACCCATCGATTCAAGATAGGCCAACAAGTCCAGAATTTCATCCTCGGTGCAAGTATTGATCAAGCCAGCGGGCATGATGGAAACTTTTGATCGCTCGCGTGACTGGATTTCCGATTTGTTCACGGTGGTGGTGACTGAGGCGAAGGGATTGGCTGCGACCACCACCTTGTCTGCCGTCTCCTGAGTGATGCGACCCACCACCACCCTGCCACCGGCCATCTTGAGAGTGGTGTTCATATATTGCTCAGAGACCACCTTTGAGGGTTCGGTGATCGACTCCAGCAGGTCCTGCCGCTTGAAGCGGGTGGCGACATTGGTCAGGTCGGGAGCGACGGCTCCTCCCTCATCGCCGTATCGGTGGCAAACCGCGCACTGGACGGCCTCATAGGTCGCTTTCCCACGAGCGAAATCACGACCCTTGCCGACCTTTTCAAGAAGCGGCTGAAAGTCGGACGTGGTCCAGTCCTTGACGTGCTTCCGCGGTTGGACTGGAGGATGGGTCACGGGCTTGGGTTTGTTCAAGTCCCCTAGGGCGGCGATTTGCGCGGGCGTCATGGCAGCTTTGGCTTCCGTCAATACGTTGTTCACCAGATTCGGGAAGCTCGATCCGTTGTTGAAGCCGATCCCCGCATCCGCAAACCATTGCACGACTGCTTCGGGGTGCTTGTTAGAACGGCCGCTGGTCCACCAGGAAAGATAATCCCGGTGCAGTTCCGCGGTCCAACCGGTCTTGATGTTCCGCAACGCGACCACATAGGTCAATTGCTCCTCCTGGGTCTGGGCCGCCTTCATCAAGGCGACCGTTTTGGCCACGGCATCAGGCGCATTCACGGCTAGCAGAATCTGGCACAGTTCGCGATTGGCAAACTCCGACTTGGCCGGATAGAGCGGAGCCACATCGGCAATCACCAGATTGGCAGCATCCCCGGCAGGCACTCCCTGCCGCGCGATCGACACTTCGAAGACACGCAATTTTGCCAGAGTCTGTTCTTCGGTGAGTTTTACGAATGGAATTGACGTAAGCGCCTTGAAAATGGCGGGCTGGGCATCGGCGGCACCGAGGCGAGCCAGTGCCAGCAACGCGGTGAAGGCGGCATCCGGGTGTTTCTCCCCGAGCGCTCTGGCCTGCCACTCGGCCACGGGATTGCGCTCAATGGCCATGCGTGCCGCATAGCGAATGGACCGGTCCTCGCTGCCGAGATGCGGCCAGGCGAAATCAACGGCTGTGGAATCAGGCTTGATATTGAATGATTCCAGTTTGCGGCGTAAATCCCGCGCCTCGCTGCCGGCCTTTTCGCGCAGTCGGTCGGCCGCCAGTGGAGTAGCGGCTTCGCTACCAACGTAAGTGACGCGGAAAAGGTCTGCCTGCGTGCCGCGTCCGCCGGTGGTGAAATAGAGCGAACCGTCTCCGCCAATCAGCACGTCAGTTAGATTCAGCGGAGCCTTTCCCTGTTTGCCGTGCAACCCCTTGGGAGCGACGAAATTCTCCCAAGCTCCTCCATAGGTCGCTCCATCGGGTTTCAGATGGACAGCCATGAGGCGCCCGTAGGTCCAGTCGCAGATATACATCGCCTTCTGGTATTTCACTGGAAATTTCGCGCCGCTGCCGAAATCCACGCCGGTCGGGCAGCCGATCCCTATATTCACTGACGCAGGCAAACCATCCGCATAGTATTCGGGCCACTTCGCGCCGCCCTCGCGGAATCCGTGGTCACCGCCGCGCACGGAGTGAAAGACACGCACCGGCCGGTACCACGGGCTTCCCCAGTCCCATTCCATGTCGCTGTCATATCCAAACAACTCGCCATCGGCGTTGAATGCGATGTCATAGGTGTTGCGCTGGCCTGCGGAAAACAACTCGGCGTTCTTCCCATCCAGATCCATCCGCGCCACGTAGCCGCCCGGAGGAGGGGTGCCAGAGCCGAATCCGTTGCCGTCTTCGATGCGCTTGAGTGCCAGATCATCCGCATAGTTACGGTGTGGAGAACTCGCTACGAGATCCTTGGGCACGGCGGTGAAGTTGCCGCAGACGGCATAGAGCATCTTGTCCGATCCGAGCACAAGGGCGTGCGCACCGTGTTCGCCGGAGCCCCCTGGCCATTCACGGAGAAACTCAACGTCGTCGTAACTATCATCGCCTTTCGTGTCCTTGCAGCGATAGAGCGCGAACCCGCGGCTGCCGTTGCCATTGATATAGAGCACATTCTCCACGAACAGCATGCCCATGGTCTCACTAACGGGAATACGCAGGATTTCGACCTTGACGCTCTTGCCATCCTTGAGCGTCACGCGGGTGATCGGCTGGCCCGACTGGCCGCCAAGCAGCAAGCGCCCTTTCGGGTCCTTCGCCATGCAGATCCACGAGCCGTTTTTCGCTCCATCGGCCCTGAGAACATGTTCGATTTTGAAACCAGGAAGTGAATCCAGAACCTCACCCGGCTCCTCGGTGATGGCACCGACGTTGATGGGTTTGGAGCCGTCCGCCGGGCCATAAACCGCCTTGGTGATGACCAGCTTCTGCCCTGCGGGTGCCGCAATTTCGAGTTGTCCGCCCTCAGGCACATCGCGGGTCAGTTTTTCGCTGCCAACGCGATACTCGACATGCAGTTTCTTGGAAACACCCGCTGCGGTATCGCCGAACTTTTCGTTATTCGCCCTGATGGAAAGATGACCGTCCTTGACTGCGTCGGCAACAGCGGCAGTCACGTCCGTTGGATCCTTCACCCCCGCTGCGAACATCGCCGGAGCAAGGCATACGGAGATGGCCATGAGAACGAAGGTGCTGAATTGCGCGATGGGCGAACGGCTCCGCTGCGGTTTCTTGATCCGAACAGGCAGCTCTCGATGAATGGTGTGATTGGCGGATTTGTGCATATCTTGTCGATTTCAGGGTGTTGGCGCCCGGCTTGAACCAGTGTTGGCGGGGCGACTGTGGCCGAGTGCCAGCCGCCACGCCAGTGAATCCTTTTAAAACGATTCCCTGCTGAAAAATGTCTGTCCACCCGGGCCCGTGTTTCCTAACATCCCAACAACATGACTTCTGATTCATCCACAGCCTGGCCGCGCGGCTTTTGGAACTTGATGTTCACCCAGTTCCAAGGTGCCTTTTCCGACAACGCGCTGCGCTGGCTGGTGATTTTCCCGGTGCTGGCCTCCACCACTTTGAGCGATGCGGACAAGGACGGATTCGCCTCACATGCTTCGTTGCTCTTCGCGGTGCCATTCCTGTTGTTTTCCACTGTGGGTGGCTGGATGGCGGATCGATTCAGCAAACGCTCGGTGATGATTGGCGTCAAAGTCGGAGAAATCGCCATCATGCTTTTCGCCGCGATGGTTCTGGCGTGGGAACAACCGGCGCTGCAACTCGCCGCGATCTGCCTGATGGGCGTCCACAGCGCGTTTTTCGCTCCGGCAAAATACGGTGTCATGCCCGAGGTGCTGCCCACTTCGAAGCTTTCCGCCGGCAACGGCATCCTTGAATTGCTCACCTTCATCGGCATCATCCTCGGCACCTTCGCCGGCGGGTGGTTGGCGGAAACACTGGTCCATCGTGAAGGTTGGTCCGGAGGCATTCTAGCAGCACTTGCCGCCGTAGGCTTCCTTGCCAGCCTTCGCATTGCCAAGGTCCCTGCGGCGGATCCCGGCAGGAAATTCAATTTCAACATCCTCGGGGAAATTTGGAACAACCTGCGCGTCATGAAATCCGACCGCGACCTGTGGCGCGCCAATTGGGGCAATACCGCGTTCTTCTTCGTCGCCACGCTGGTGCAGATCAATCTCGCGCTTTTCGCACAAAAAGTCTTTCACCTCAAGCCTACCGAACAGGCGTGGCTTCAGGCAGCCTTGAGCCTGGGAATCGGAGCGGGCAGCATGTTGGCGGGCCGACTTTCGAGGGGGCGCATTGAATACGGTCTGATTCCGCTAGGTGCCGGACTGATGGCACTTGCCAGTGTCTGGATCGGCTGGCCCGGACTGGCAAAACCAGCTTTCACCGCCGGACTTTCCCTGTTAGGACTCGGTGGCGGACTGTTCATCGTGCCGATCATATCCGTCCTGCAACACCGCCCGTCAGCGCAAACCAAAGGTGCGGTCCAGGGCGCTGCAAGCTGGCTCTCCTGGGTGGGCATCGCGGCCGCTGCCATCACCCAGACGGTTCTCTCGGGCACGGCACACCTTTCCTATGGCCAGATCTTCTGGGTCTGCGGCGGAGTGGCGGCAGTGTCCGGTGCCTTTGTCACCTGGTCCCGCCCGCAGGCGATTCCGGAAATGCTCGCCCGCTGGACCAACCGCTGATCCAACACTCCGATGCAAAGCGTTGTCATTGACAAGCCCTACACCTTCATCCCTCCACGCTACAGCAGGTTCTGGCATGGGTTGGTGCGACTCCTGCTGCCACGCCTGTTACGGCGGGAATATGGCATCAGGGATGTGGAATGTGTCGGTGCGGAAAAACTCCGCGCTTCGATCCAGGCCGGCCATGGCATCATGGTTGTCGGCAACCATTGCCGGCCGTGTGATCCGATGATCCTCGATTTTCTTGCTGCGGAAGTGCGCAGGCCGTTCCACGTCATCGCCAGCTGGCACGTTTTCATGACCAGCAGGATCCAACATTTCCTGCTGCCGCGCATGGGTGGCTTCAGCGTCTATCGGGAGGGGGTGGACCGCGAGTCGCTGAAATGCGCAATCAACATCGTGGCGGATGGAGTCCACCCGCTGGTCATCTTCGCCGAGGGCATCATCACCCGTTGCAATGACCGCATGGTGCATTTCATGGAAGGTTCCGCATTCATGGCGCGGGCCGCAGCCAAGCAGCGCAAGCAGGGAAAAGTCGTCATTCATCCGGTCTTCATCCGTTATTTCTTCGAAGGGGATCTGCGACATGGTGTGGAACCTGTCGTCGAGGAAATCGAGAAACGCCTCACGTGGCAGCCGCAGGTCCAGAGTGGATTGCGCGAGCGCATTCGCAAGGTGGGCGACGCGCTGCTGACTCTCAAGGAGATCGAATACCTCGGCGCGCCGCAGACCGGCGGATTCCCCGAGCGCCTGCAACGGCTGCAGGATCACCTGCTATCACCATTGGAAGATCAATGGTCCGCCGGCCGCCATGACGGGGATGTGATGGCCCGTGTCAAACGCCTTCGCTCGGCCATTCTGCCCGAGATGGTCACTGGAGATCTCGCCGACGATGATCGGGCCATGCGCTGGCGTCACCTCGCCGATATCTATCTCGTCCAGCAACTCCACTGTTATCCAGGGGACTACATCGAGAATCCCTCACCCGAACGCATACTCGAAACCATCGAACGCTACGAAGAAGACCTAACCGATGTGGCCCGTCCACATTTCCCGATTCGCGCCGTCATCACCGTGGGCGATGCGATCGAAGTCAGCGCCGCGCGCGACCGGAGCCAGGAAACGGATCCCATCACATTGGAAATCCGTTCCCAATTGGAAACACTTTTGGAAAGCACCAAATCCCACCGCCAGATCGCACCCACCGGCACCGACATCTCATGAACCCGATTCTCCTGCGCATCGCACCCCATGTGGACCCATGGCTCCATGCGGCCTGACCAGGAACAGTATGGTCGTGACTAAATTCCGCTTTTCCCAACTCCTCAGGGCACCCAAATTGCGGGTGCGCTTTTTTTGGGATGATTCCACCGTTTCGTCTCTCTAAGGATCGAATCCATTCCCATCCGCCCATGCACCGTCTTACCGCTTGCTGCCTCACACTGTGCGCCTTTCTCCCGTGCGCCCGGGCCCAATTTGATCTGGCACCCGCCGCTCCTGCCACCAAGGGGGTGCTGGTTTCCGAGGTGAAAACCATCGCTCCCGGCGCGACCTTCGCCGTCGCCCTCAAGTTGGACCACCCCGCGGGCTGGCACAGCTACTCTCAGAATTCCGGCGGCCTCGAGGAATCACCCGCGATCCAGTGGACTTTGCCCGAAGGATTCTCCGCCGGCCCGATCCAGTGGCCGGTGCCCGCAGTGAAGGACGGTTTTTTCGGGAAAAGTTTCGTCTATTCCGGCAGCCCGGTGTTCCTGATCGACATCACGCCGCCCGCCTCGCTGGAAACCGGCAAAACCGTGACTCTAACCGCCGATGCCACTTGGCAGATCTGCGAGGAAAGCTGCCTCAACGAAAAAAACACTTTCACCCTGAATCTTCCGGCGGGTCCCGCGGTGGAAAAAGATCCGGCGGTTGCTGAGCTGTTCGAGAAAGCCCGCGCCAGCCAACCGCTCCAACCCGGAAACCTGAAAACCACCGCCCAATCCGACGGCGGCGATATCCTGCTGCGCGTGGAATCCGGCGCTTCGTTCGACACCGAACCCGCCGACTTCATTCCCAACCAACCGTTCGTCCAGGCGGCCAGTGCCGGAGGCTCGATCCGGCGCGATGGCAATGCCTGGCTGATCCAACTGAAACGCGCCACCAAGGACGCGATCGATCATGACATCCCGCAGGGGAAATCCTTCTCGGGCATTCTCACCGGCACCCGTCCGGTCGCGATTCCGGACACCGTTATCGCCGCCACGCCGCCGGTTTCCCTGCCGTTTGCGAAATTCCTGCCGGTGCTCGGCGGCATGTTGTTAGGAGGACTGATCCTCAACCTGATGCCCTGCGTGTTCCCGGTGATCGGCCTGAAGATCATGGGCTTTGTGCAGCAGGCGGGCTCGGACCGGAAAAAGATCGCCCTCCATGGCGTCACCTTCGCGTTCGGCGTGCTGGCGTCGTTCGGCGTGCTGAGCGGCGTGCTGTTTGCCGCGCGCGCCGCCGCCGGCGGTGGCTCGGACGCGATCGGCTGGGGCTATCAGCTTCAGAATCCGTGGGTGGTGCTGGCCCTGATGCTGCTGATGTTCGTGCTCGCGCTCAACATGTTCGGCATCTTCGAATTGGGAACTTCCGCCACCTCGCTCGGCGGCTCGCTGCAGTCGAAACACGGCCTCGCCGGTTCGTTTTTCTCGGGGGTTCTGGCCACGGTGGTGGCCACGCCCTGCTCCGCGCCGTTTCTCGGTGTGGCCATCGGCGCCGCCATCGCGCTGCCCGCCTTCCAGTTCTTCACGGCCTTCGCCGTGATGGCGGTCGGCCTGGCGCTTCCCTATCTGGTTCTATCCGTGTTTCCGCACCTGATCGACCTGCTGCCGCGGCCGGGCGCGTGGATGGAAAGCTTCAAGCAGGCGATGTCGTTCCTGCTGTTCGCCACCGCCGGATTCCTGCTGTGGGTGTATGCGGGCCAGATCGGCCTGGAAAACCTGCTGGGTCCGGTCTTCGGGCTGAGCGCCATCGCGGTGGCCGCATGGGTTCACGGACGCTGGAACCTGCCGCACCGCAAGCCGGGAACCCGGGCGACCGCGCTGGTTCTAACCGTCCTGTTCGCCGCCGGTGGTTTCTACCTCGCCAAACCCCCGCAGCCCTCCGCCATCACCTGGGAACCGTGGTCCGAAGCGCGGGTCAAGACCCTGCTTGATGAGAAAACCCCGGTCTATATCGACTTCACCGCCCAATGGTGCGCCACCTGCCAGGTGAACAAAAAACGCGCCTACACCCCCGAGGTCGTGGCGCTGATGAAGCAAAAAGGCGTGGTCACCCTCAAGGCGGACAAGACCAAGCCCAATCCGGACATCGAAGCGGCGCTGCGCAAACTCGGCCGCAGCGCCATTCCGGTGAACGTCCTGCTCGCCCCCGGCAAGGAGCCCGTCATTCTGCCGGAGTTGCTCGCGCCAGCCGACATGCTCGAGGCGCTGAAGCGCTTGTGATGCCGCCGCTCGCTTGCGTTTCCCATCATGTCCGTTCGACCACCGAGTGGGTGAGCGCGCGGAGAATAAAGAACAGCAACACGGCGATGGCAATGATCGAGACCGTGGCATAGGGGCGGCAGGGCAGCGCGACGTCTTCGGGCAGATAGGGATTCTGGATCACCGAGAAATAGTGCGAGTGCGCCACTGCTTCAATCCGGGTTTTTTCCAACAACGCTTCGGCACCGGTTCGCAGTTGGGTTGCGAATTCGAGTTTCTGTTGGAGTTTCTTGAACTGGGCGAGGATCTGGTTCAGGCGGTCCACCTCCGGGCCGGAGAGTTTCGCGGTCTCCACGTCGATCATCTCATTGATCGAGCGGAGATTGCTGCGGAGCGCGCCGATTTTCGGCGAGCTTGGCGAATCCCGCAACACCGAGGAAAGTTCGGTCTCCGTTTTTAAACGGCTCATTTGCAATTCGTGAAGGGCCGCAACGCTGGCATTGATGGCCTGATCCGGATTGATAAATCGATGCTCATTCTGCAACTTGAGGATTTCATCGGTCAACTCATCCACACGATTCACGTTTCGCTCCAACTGAGTCTGAATGAAGCCGAGTTGCTGGTCGGCCACGCTGCGGCTGATGTTGTTGGAAAAATCCTCGGCCTTCTTGAGCAGGCTGGCCGCGATTTTCTGCGAGAGTTGGGGATCGAAGCTGTCCACGCTGATGATCGTCTGGCCGGTGAGTTCGTCGGCACGGGCGAAAATACGCTCGCGATAGTAGATGAGCCGTTTCTCGAGAGTGGCGTCGGGCTCCAGGCGGTAGACGATGTCCTGCGTGGGAGCGCTGTAGTGTTCGATTAGATTGAATTCCTTTTCCGTGTCCAGCAGCAGGTCCGAGGATTGGATATAGCCGATCGCGACTTGGGAATCGGTCGATCCGGAGCTGGACAAACCGGGAAGGATCAGTTGCGCCAAGCCGGCCTCAACCCCGGAACCACTCTGCAACGAGACCTTGAACGAGGCCGTGGTGATGTAACGGTCCTGGGTGAAGTTCCACAGATAGACAATCACCGCGGCGACCGCGGCGAAGTATACCACGGCCAAGACTCTCGGAATGTTTTTGACGAATCCGGCGTCTTTCTGGGTGTGAAGGTAAGTGGCGCTCATCAGTGCGTGTGAGTCTGGGAAGGAGGTTCGGGGGCAGTGGTTCCGGCAGCCAGTTCAGCGGCTTTTCTGGCAGCTTTTCTGGCAGTTCTCTTGGCGGCCTTTCCGGCGAGGTCTGCGGCAGTGTCTGCGCCGGGGTTTTTCGCCGCTTGCCTGGCGGCCTTTCTAGCGGCTTTTTTGGCGACCTGTGCCTCGGTGCCTCCTGCGGCGGTTCCGGCTGCCTCGCGGGCGGCGCGTCTGGCGGCGCGTCTGGCGGCGCGTCTGGCGGCTTTTTCGGCGTCCTCCGCAGGCGCTTCGGCAACCGCGCCGGGAACTGCTGCGGCGGCGTTCTTGACCGCTCGTCTGGCTTCTCTTTTGGCGGCCTTCTTGGCGGCCTTCCTAGCGGCTTTCCTGGTCGCTTTTTCGGCAGCGGCTTTGGCGGTGGTTTCATCCATGGGATTGGCGTTCATCGAATCAGGGGTGTGGGGGTGGATTTCGTCGGCTTTCCCGTCGAGCGGTTTGACGGCTTCAAGTTCGGCAGGTTCGGGGGGGCCTCGCCGGTCAGTGTGGCCGTCTGTTTGGCGGCTTTTTTCTCCGCCTGTTTGGCGCTCAGTTTGGCCGCTTGTTTGGCCGCCTTCCTGGCGGCCCTGCGGGCCGTCTTTTCGTCGTCGTATTCGTATCCCTCGTCGTCGTCCTCGACGACTTCGTTGCCGTTTTCGTCGATGCGCTTTTTGAGTCTCAGGGCTCTGCTTTCCTTGGTCGTGCCATGGTTGCGATGCTCCTTGATGTATTCGGTGTAGGCCGCGATGCCATCCTCGATGTTCGGATAGAAATCCGCCAGTCCTTCGCGCAGGAACAGCGCCGTCTGGCAGGACTGGCGGATGCTGCTGAGATTGTGGGACGCATAGATCAGCGAGGCGCGCTTACGGATCTTCTCAAACGCGGCCTTGGCCTTTTCGCGGAAAATCGTGTCGCCCACGGAGGTCAGCTCGTCGATCAGATAGACGTCGAAGGCGAAGGACATCGAGAGCCCGAAACTGAGGCGGGCGCGCATGCCGGAGGAATAGGTGTTGACCGGCATGTCAAAGTATTCGCCGAGCTCCGCGAAGTCGATGATCTGGCCGATCACATCGCGGCTTTGGGACATGTCGAGGCCATTGATGCGGCAGACGAAGAGCACGTTCTGGCGGCCGGTAAGGCTGCCCTGGAAACCGGAGGTCAGGCCCAGCGGCCAGGAAACTTCCGAGTCCGAGATGATGGTGCCCTTGTTGGCGCCCTCCGCCCCGCCGACAAGGCGCAGGAAGGTCGATTTGCCCGCGCCGTTGGGCCCGATAACGGCCATGTTCGTCCGGCTGGGAATGACCAGCGAGACATCGCGCAGAATGTAGCGCAAGCCGGTATCGATCGGATAGAATTTGGTGACGTGCTGGAGTTCGATCATGGCGCGGCGTCAGCTAGCGCTGGGTCATCACGTGGCGGTTATTGCGGAAAATCGTCAGTCCGAGACCGAGGAACACAATTGCGCAAGCGGCGGGATAGCCCATGCTGGCCTCCGGCACATAGTAATACGGGAACAGGGCTTTGCGGCTCATTTCCATGGTGTGGACCAGCGGGTTATAGATCAGGATGTTCCGGGCATACTCGGGAACCGAATAGCTTGGATAGAGGACGCATGAGACGATCATCAGCGGACGCTGGAGGGCCGGGACGATCTTTTGGACCTCGCTGTAATGGAAATTCGCGACGCCGAAGATCAAGCCGAAACCGCAGCCGCACAGCCAGGTGAGGATGTAGGATCCGTACACAATGTGCAGGCTGGCCAACGAGAGATTCACCCCCACCCACCACGCCACCGAGTAGAACAGCGTCACCGCGAACAACATGGACATCAGTTGAAAGAGAAAGCGCGCGATGAACAGATCGAGCGGTTTCACGGTGGGATAGACCAGCAACCCCTGATTGCTGTTAATCGCATTGAGGCCGGTGCTCCACGAGGCCCGGAAGAGTTGCAACTGCATCACTCCGTTGAGCAGAAAGAGCGCGTAGGGAATGTTGTTCACCCGCCGGTCTGTAATGGCCCCGACAATGAGCCCGATCACGATCACGGTGAGCAGCGGTTCGAAGAGCATCCAGAAAAACCCAAGCCGGTATCTGCCGAAACGGGCCGTCACCTCGCGAATCAGCAGCGCCCGGATCACCAGAACCTGGCTAACCCACGGCGAGTGCTTTGGAAGAGGAATGGGCTGGGACATGCGAAACCAAGCGGAAAAATGACTTCAGGGGCCAGACCTGCGGGCGCGGATCAGCCGAGGGGCTAGAGCTTACGGACCGAGTCGGCTGGCGGCCTTCGCGGCGTCGAACAGCATACTGGGGAATATCTGGCTGAGCAACCGGTTCCAGCGGGCAAGCGGGGCCTCGGTGACATAGACGATGTCCTCACCTTGGATCGGAAAGCGCTGGACCAGCGGGATGATGCCGGGTTCCTTGAGGTTGAAGGTGTAGACCATGCCAGGGTTGCCCTTCCGGAAAACGAAGACGCCGGAGGCATCCGATCTGCGTTCGTCGAGGCCGGTCGCCGCACCGAGGGCATCGGCGAGCGTGGGGGCCGGCGACGGAAACGGAACGGTGGTGGGGCGGTTGATGGCTCCCATCACGTGAAACCGGTTGCTGAAGTCCGTGGTGACACTCAGCAGATCCCCTTCCTCGACGATGAAGGCGCTCTGGCGAAAACCCTGGTAATCGAAATGGTAGTCGTGGCCACCCCGGCGCAGGGTGTAGCTGAAAAGATGTTCCGCCCGCACCGGGCCACCTGAAGCCGCGAGGATATCGAGCGAGGTGATTCCGTTGCGTTCCAAGGGGATTGGCCCCGGGTTCTTGACCTCGCCGATGACGTTGGCCGTGCGCGGAGTGCGTCCGTTCCGGAACACCGCGACCTCCGCGGTTTTTGAAACCGGCTTGATCTTCACCGCCAAGTCGGAGGAAATCTGCGACAGGCTGCGGTCGAGCACTTGGATTTCGCCGACGTAGGGAAAGTCCACCCGGCCGTTCTCGGGAACCTCCAGCGGCCCGTATTTGAAGGGCTCCCCGCCCGCAGTGAACGGGCTTTGCTCGGACAAGTCGGTGATGACAAATTGCAGGGAATCGCGAGCCCGGGCCTTGTCCGAGTATCCCTGACCTTTTTGGGCCGGAGGAATTTCCGCCTGCCCGTATGTGCGGCCGCGGGAGGGGATGTCAGCCGGGGATTTCACTGCGATCAAAGCGAAGGGCTGGGGGCTTTCGTGGATTTTCCCTTTCACGGGACCCGCTTCAGAGATGAGGCTGCATGAAGCGAGAGGCACCAGGCAGAAGAAGCCGCAAAGGCGTGGTAGAAGCCAATCTTTGGTCATGAGCGATGCAGAATGGATGAAGTTCCCCCGAGGAATAGGGCGGATCCGGACAGGCCGGAAAGCCCGCACCAGCCAATTGCATTCTGCAGCCATGTCAAGCCTCATAGCGGGCGCGACATGCCTCGCGCCAGGCTGCAAAAGAGCCCCCCCAAGGTGCGGCAACGTCGCCGTGTTTATGGAACAATCGCTAGCCCATCCGGCGATCCTTGCCATCACGGCCAAGGTCAGATCGGCGCAGAAAACGCCCAAACAGCGCAAGGGGGCTCCGGTTTTCACTTGATTTGATGAAAATTTCGGCCACATTTTCATCAAACAGCATGCCAAAAAGATGAGAATCACTGTCGAGATCGAAGACTCAAAGGTCCGGGCCATCCAGAAAATGACCCGGCAACGGAAAAAATCCCCGGCCTTGGTTGCGGCCCTTGACGAGTTTATCGCATTCAAGCGGCGGCAAGCCTTTTTGGCGAAGGTCATGGCCGGAGAGACCGACTATCTGGCCTCGAATGAGCAGGTGGAGGCGATGGCCCGCTTGGAAAGACCATGACGCTCATCGACACATCGGCGTGGATCGAGTTTTTCCGGCGCAAAGGCGATCCGCTTCTCAAAGGCCGTGTGCTTGAAATTCTGACGGCTGACGCGGCCGCCTATGCCTGCCCGATCCGGTTTGAACTCGTTTTGGGCGCGCGTCCGGAGGAAATGGCCGATCTGGTGAGCGGTTTGGATTTGGCCAAGCGAGTCACGCTCACACCCGCACACTGGGATATGGCAGCCTCGATTGGCGCGGAACTTCGCCTTCAAGGAATTCAAATCCCCACCTCCGATCTTTTGATCGCCACCGTCGCCCGGCAGGAGGGCATTCCACTTTTGACAAACGACGATCACTTCACTCTGCTTCGCGAGAAAGTTCTTCCCGACCTTGTTTTATCCTGAGCTTCCCATGAGCCTCCTCATCACCAACGCCCGCATCGCCTCCGCAACCTCTCCCACTCTCACCGAGACGGATGTCTTTCTATCTGATGGCATCATCCGGAAGATCGGCAAAGGCCTCACGGTACCCGACGGCACCCGCGTCATCGACGCCTGTGGCAGGATCCTGCTGCCCGGCATGTTCGATGCCCACGTGCATTTGCGCGAGCCGGGCTTCGAGGCGAAGGAAACCATCGCCACTGGTGCGGAAGCGGCGATCAACGGCGGCATCACCGGCCTGGTCATGATGCCTAACACCAAACCCGCGATCGACTCCGCCACGGTCGTCGGTCAGGTGCTCGACATCGCGAAACGCACGGCCCGCATCCCGGTTTACACCTCCGGCTGCGTCACCAAGGACCGCCATGGCAAGGAAATGGCCGG
Organism: Prosthecobacter debontii; assembly: GCA_945869465.1. Lineage (GTDB taxonomy): Bacteria > Verrucomicrobiota > Verrucomicrobiia > Verrucomicrobiales > Akkermansiaceae > Luteolibacter. Next base: position 12,065 of record CAMBPB010000020.1, on the reverse strand, counting down.
TATCGACGGCATGCGGGCGCTTGGTGTCCGCATGCTCACCGACGACGGCGACACCACCGGCGACCCCGCCGTGTTGATGCGTGCCATGCAATATGCCACCGAGTTCGGCATGTTCTTTGCCAGCCATTGCGAAGTGCCCGAACTCGCCGGACCGCGCGCCCTCAACGAGGGAGCGATGAGTTACCGCCTCGGCATCAAAGGCTCGCCCGCCTGCGCCGAGGAGATCATCATCGACCGCGACATCCGTCTCGCCCATGCCACCGGCGCGCACATCCACATCCAGCATGTCTCCAGCAAGCTCGGCATGGAAACCATCCGCTGGTGGAAACAACGCGGCGATGTGAGAGTCACCGCCGAAGTGGCCCCGCACCACCTGCTTTTCAGCGACGAGGACATCGGCGACTACGACACCCACTACAAGATGAACCCGCCGCTCCGCACCAGGGCAGACAACGAGGCGCTGCTCCAGGGTCTCATCGACGGCACCTTCGATCTCATCGCCACCGACCACGCGCCGCACACGCCGTTCGAAAAATCCCAGGATTTCGTCAGCGCACCTAACGGAATCACCGGTCTCGATACCGCGCTCGTATCACTCCATCATTACTTTGTCGCGAGCGGGAAATTCGGCTGGGATCTGATTGTGAAACGGTTCTCCGCCGAGCCCCGCCGCTTGATGGGACTGCCTGCGGTTTCCATCGAGGAAGGCCAGCCGGTGGACCTCATTTTGTTCGATCCGGACAAGGAAACCACGTTCTCGAAAGAGTTCATGAAGTCTAAATCGCAGAACACGCCGTTCCTTGACCAGACGCTCAAGGGCAGCGTGGAACTGGTGGTGTTAGGGGAGAGCGTTCTCCTTGACCGCGCCTAACGTCCTCCTAAAGGAGGGTGCCGACAAAACTGAACAGCGTGGCGAAACAGATCACTCCGTAAACCATGCGGGTCAGGATTTGCGCGGTTGCGCGGACCAATACCCGGGTGAAGAGACCCAGTATCACATAAGCGATCGAGGGTTTTCATCATTCAGGTCTGGTAAAACGAACCGACTCGAGAAAGGCGGTGAACTTCGCCTTCTCCGCCCCGACCAATGCAGCCGCACCGGTGATGGTGATGGTGGCGGGCCGAACTGCCCTTGGCCGCAGCCCAGCCATCCGGCAGCTGCCAAGTCACCGAGCCATTACCCGCCGGAGTGGTGAGCGTTTGGGAGTTCTGCTTAAGAGTGGCCTGGTCAAGAGCGGGTTGGCCGGAGCGCCTCTCGAACGGTTGCTACGGGCTTGAAAAAACTTCAGACCGGCTCGGGCGAAAATCCACGCTGGACAACGCATCGTATGGAGAGAGCGTCTGGGGCCGTCCAGCCTTTCAATTCAACGCCCGAATGACTTCTCGCTTTAGAAAACCCGGATTCGCCGTGCTGATGCTTGCGATGGCGATGGCGGGACGTGCCGCGGAACCCCCTCCGGATTTCAACCGCGACATCCGCCCGCTGCTCTCCGATCGTTGTTTTACCTGCCATGGCTTCGATGCCAAGGCGCGCAAGGAAGACTTGCGGCTCGATACCCCTGAAGGCGCTTATGCACCGCGCAAGGGCGGCACCGCCGCCATCGTCCCCGGCAATCCCGCGAAATCGCTTGCCTGGCAGCACATCATTTCGACCGATCCGGACGAGGTGATGCCTCCCGCCGACTCCCACCTGACGCTATCCGACCCGGAGAAACAGCTCATCCGGCGCTGGATCGAGCACGGCGCTGTCTATCAGCCCCACTGGACGCTGGTGCGGGTGGAGAAACCGCCGGTGCCAGCGGGCGCGCATCACCCCATCGATGGCTTCGTCACCCGCCGCCTTGCGCAGGACGGGCTCAGCCTCGCTCCCCCAGCCCCAAACGCCGCGCTCATCCGCCGGCTGTCCATCGACCTGCGCGGTTTGCCGCCCTCACCGGAGGAAACCGCCGCGTTTCTAGCAGACACCACGCCGGACGCCTACGCAAAGCTGGTAGATCGTTTTCTGGAAGACCCCGCCTACGGCGAGCGCATGGCCTGGCCATGGTTGGATGCCGCGCGCTACGCCGATTCCAACGGCTATCAGGGCGATGCCGACCGCACCCAGTGGCCGTGGCGCGACTGGGTGAGCGACGCTTTCAACCGCAACCTCTCCTATGATCAATTCACCATCTGGCAGCTTGCCGGTGACTTGCTGCCAGACGCCACTGCCGAACAAATCCTCGCCACCGGCTTTCTCCGCAACCATCCGATCAACGGCGAGGGCGGCAGTATCCCGGAGGAAAACCGCGTGAACTACGCGATGGACATGACCGAGACCACCGGCACTGTCTGGATGGCGCTCACCTTCAACTGCTGCCGTTGCCACGATCACAAGTATGACGCCCTCACCCAACGCGATTACTACAGCTTGCTGGCTTTTTTTGATCAAACCCCCGTCGATGGCAGCGGCGGTAATCCGCACACGCCGCCGGTGCTCGAGGTCCGGTCGGCAAGCCAGGCTCCCGGCACCAAAAACATCCCGAAAGTCATGGTGATGGCGGATCGCAAGCAACGCCGCAAGACCCACGTCCTTGCCATCGGATCCTACGACAAGCCGCTGGAGGAAGTCACCGCCAGCACGCCATCCATCCTGCCTCCGCTCGCCACAACCGACGGCTCCTCCCCGCCGAACCGCCTCGATCTCGCGAAGTGGCTGGTAGCCCGCGAACACCCTCTAACCGCCCGCGTCACGGTCAACCATTTCTGGCAGGAAATCTTCGGCATTGGACTCATCAAGACGCCGGAAGACTTCGGCGTGCAGAGCGAGGTGCCGGCGCATCCGGAATTGTTGGACTGGCTCGCCGCCGATTTCATGGAATGCGGGTGGGACGTGAAACGCCTGATGCGCACCATCGTCACCAGCCGCACCTACCGGCAGTCGTCGCGCGTTTCGCAAGAGTTGCTAGACAAGGATCCCGCCAACCGGCTGCTCGCCCGCGGCCCGCGTTTCCGGCTTCCCGCATGGATGATCCGCGATCAGGCGCTCGCCGCAAGCGGTCTGCTGGCGCGGCGCGGCGGCGGCGCGCCGGTGAAACCCTATCAGCCGGAGAACCTCTGGCCCGACGCCACCTTCGGCAAGGTCAAATATGTGCGTGACCGCGGCGAGGCGCTCTATCGGCGCAGCCTCTACACCTTCTGGCGCCGCATCAGCATGCCGCCGATGTTTTTCGACAACGCCAAACGCGAGGTCTGCACCGTCAACCCATCCCGCACCAATACTCCGCTGCACGCCCTCGCCACGCTCAACGACACCACCTTCGTCGAAGCCGCGCGCGTGCTCGCGTCACGCGCCGTGAAAGACGCGGGGAAAGAACCCGCCGCCGCCCTAACACGCGCTTTTTCCATCGTGCTCTCGCGGCCGCCCACCGCTGGTGAAACGACCGTCCTTCTCGCCTCCCACCACCAGGCCCGCACCAACTTCGCCGCAGATCCTGCGGCCGCAAAAGCCTTGCTCGCCAACGGCGACTCGCCTGCCGACGCCGCGCTCGATCCCGTCGAACACGCCGCCCTGGCCTGCGTTTGCCTGTCCATTCTCAACACCGACGAAGCCCTCACCAAGGAGTAGCCATGGACCCGATCACCGAAAGTCAACTTCTCGTCAACCGCCGCTACTTCTTCGGCCGCGCCGCCACCGGTCTCGGCATGGCGGCGCTTGCCTCAATGCTCGGCAAGGACGCGTTCGGCGGCGAGTCCGGGCTGGGGCGCATCGCGCCAAAGGCCAAACGCGTCATCTATCTGTTTCAAAACGGCGCGCCCAGCCATGTCGAGCTCTTCGACCACAAACCGGAGCTCACCAGACGCCACGGCCAGCCGGTGCCCGAGAGTTATCTCGCCGGCAAGCGCTTCAGCACCATGACCGGAAATGCCAGCGGCAAGAAGTTGTTAGCCCCGCTTGAACCCTTCCACGCCCGTGGCCGGAGCGGCGCCACGGTCAGCGAGTTGATGCCCTACACCGCGGCCATCGCCGATGAATTGTGCTTCGTGAAAAGCATGTTCACCGAGCAGGTCAACCACGCCCCGGCCATCAACTTCTTCCTCAGCGGCAACCCGCTTCCCGGCCGCCCCACCCTCGGCTCATGGCTGTCCTACGGTCTCGGCACCCTGAATGAAAATCTACCGACCTTTGTCGCCATGACCTCGGTCAGCAAGGACACCACCTGCGGCCAGATTTTCTACGATTTCTATTGGGGCTCCGGTTTCCTGCCGTCCCGCCACCAGGGCGTGAAACTCCATCCCGGCAGGGACCCCGTGCTGTTTCTCAACAATCCGCCAGGTGTCAGCCCCGCGCTGCGGCGGGACATGCTCGATGGCATCGCGCGCCTCAACCAACAGAAACTCGACGACTTCGGCGACCCGGAAATCAGCACCCGCATCGCCCAGTACGAAATGGCCCACCGGATGCAAACCAGCGTGCCCGAATTGGCGGATATCTCCGGCGAGCCCAAGGAGGTGCTGGACATGTACGGCCCCCAGGTCCACCAGCCCGGCAGTTATGCCCGGAACTGCCTGTTAGCCCGCCGTCTAATCGAACGCGGAACCCGCTTCGTCCAGCTCATGCACGCCGGCTGGGATCAGCACAAATCCCTAACCACCGAGCTCTACACCCAGTGCAGGGACACCGACCAACCCAGCGCCGCACTCGTCCGCGACCTGAAAATGCGCGGTCTGCTGGAGGACACACTCGTCATCTGGGGTGGCGAGTTCGGCCGCACCCCGTTCATCCAGGGCGACTTCAACGACCGTCCTAACTGGGGCCGCGACCACCACCCCTATGCCTTCAGCCTCTGGATGGCCGGCGGCGGAGTCAAGGCCGGCCTCACCCACGGCGAGACCGACGAGCTCGGCTTCAACGTCGTGAAGGACGGCGTCCACGTCCACGATTTCCAAGCCACCCTGCTTCACCTGCTAGGCATCGACCACGAGAAACTCACCTACAAGTTCCAAGGCCGCCACTACCGGCTCACCGACGTCCACGGCAAAGTGGTGAAGGCCCTGCTCGCGTGAGTTCATCTCGCCAGATCCCAGCATTCAATGTAGGTTTCAACCTGTCCTGGCTTGCCCGCTTGGACAGAGCATCCCGAAAATCCATTGTTCGGCAAAGACAATCTCTGCTCCATCACCGCGTCGCGCGTCTTCCCGTCCTGTGTGGTCAAGGACCAGGGGGCTTGTTATTTGTTCTTCGAAGGCGCTGGTTATTCCGCCTACCCCGGCGGTCACACCAGCAATGTGGCCACCAGCAAGGGTGGCCATCTCACACCAGCCAATAGGCTGGTGGCGCTTGAAATAGCCGGCATGCCCGCCTGCCGGGAAATTGTTGCCAGCGGCGGGCCTGCCGGAAAGGCAAAAACAGGCATCGGCCCGCCATGATAGGCGGAAATAATCCGTGCCGGGGAGGTGGTTTCGGGTTTCGCGCTCAGGGTTGCTGCACACCGGCACGGAGGAAATCGCTGGGATCCCCATCCGTCACGGTGCCGGGACTGCGGAATGTGCGGTAAGTCCAGGCACCGGAAGAAAGCCCGGGGAGATCCTCTTGGATGGCGGCGGCATCGGGACCGGTGATTTCCGTGACGGCCAGATTCCACGCCGCCGCCAGCAGGGAGTCACTGCCTTGGATGGTGTAAACCACGCCATCGATGAGCTCCGAGACCAGTCCGGTGGCACCGCTGAAGGTGGCGCCGGCGCGCACCGGAAGGGTGAGGGTCAGCACCTTGCTGGCATCGCCGAGGGTGGAACTGCCGGCCAGCACTTTGCCGTCGTTGGCCGCGCTGAGGGGATTTCCATTCACGGCGAACTCCAACAGGTTGCCGCGCCCGTCGCGGTCGGGATCGTCGTTGGGGCCGTTTTCCTTGCCCGCTGTGCCGTCGAGGCCACTGGCGGCGGCCCAGATGTCAAACGGGGTCGAACCCGCGGACGGGCCGCTTAGAACATTGAGCATGCCGGTGCCCGCAAACTGGCCGTCGAGTGGGTTTGTCGCGGCGGAGGAGCTGGAGCCGTAGGTGCCGGCCGCCATTTGCACGCCATCGACAAACAGTTTGTCCACGGTGTCGCTAGCAGCATGGTCGAGCCTGAGGATGGCATCCATACTGATTAGAGTGCCAACGGTGATGGTGGAGGCGTCGTGGAGGCAGGGCTCGCTAACAACCAGGGTTCCCGTTTCAATGGTGGTGTTGCCGGAGTAGGTGTTCACCTTGCCGAGAGTCGCGGTTCCATGACCGCTCTTCACCAAACCCACGTTCCCGGCCAGGATGGCATTGACCGTCGTCGCCGCCCCGCCATTCAGCGTGAAGCCGCTGGTGCTGGTCAATATGCCACCCCCCACACTGTCATTGATGGCTCCGGCGGTCAGCGTGACGGAACCGACGGAATCGGTGAAACCGGCCAGATCGAGCGTGCCGCCGGCGACGGTCACCGGCCCGGTGCCGAGCACGCCATGGGCTCCGCAGGAGAGGCTGCCGGCACCGACAAAGGTCCCGCCGCTATAGGTATTGGAACCGTTCAGAACGACCCCGCCGGGACCGGACGTCGTGACATCCACCAAGCCGCCGCCGTTGTCGGTAATCACCGAGTTGACCGTGAGCAATTTTTCAAACAACGAAAAGTTCGCTAGATAAAGGCTGCCGGTCACATGGTTGGCGCCACCGCCGGCGGTCAGGATGCCGGAGTCGGTCGCCGTCCCGATTGTTAGGCTTTCGGCGTCCGGAGTGATGAGAATGCCGCCCGCCGTCCCGACCCGGAGCGTTCCCAGGGAGGTATCGATGACCGAAGCCACGCTCGTCTGGCTCAGGGTGTTGATGTTCGTGATCGCCGCGGCGATCGGCACCGCGCCGGAGGTCCCCGGGGTGGTGATGCGGTAGTTGGCGGTGAGGCTGTCGGCGATGGCATACCCCGGGCCTCGGGCGGGCATGTCCACATAACCGGTGAATGGCACGACGATATCGGAAACGTCTTTCATGGCGAAATCCGCGCCTCCGTTGGTGGTGGCCCATCCACCGAGAATCCCGCTGGCGTCATTGGGCCGGGTGGTCAGAACCCGCGCGGTCGAACCGACAATTCCATCGGAAGATTTGAAATCCACCGTTCCGCCGCTCGGAACAGTGATCCCGAGGTTCGCGCTGGTGCCCCGGAGGTCGAGGGTGGTGTCGGTGCCGGGGTTGATCACATCGATGGTGTTGCCACCGGGATTGACGGTCAACCCGGAGACGGTCTGGGTGCGACTGGCTTCCACCAGGCCGATGAGTTGGAAGGTGCTGCCACCGCCCACGGCCAGCGACGTTAGATCATTGAGCACAAACTCGCTCGCCGTGGTATCGACCACCAGCGTGCCACCCGTCACCGTGGTGGCTCCGGCATAGGTGTTGGCACCGCGCAGCGTGAGCGCGCCGAGGCCCTGCTTGGTGAGGCCGCCGGAGGTGTTGGCCACGATGGTGAGGGCGGGAACGACCGCCGCGACCGTGGGATCCCCGCCATAAATACTGAGCGTGGGTGCGACAGTGTAATTGATGCCGGGATTGGTGATGGTGATCGATTCGATCCTGAAGGTGCCGTTGCCCGTATCGTCATCCGCCATGTTCGCGATCGCGGTGGCTGCGGCTCCGGTGGTGTCGCCCGCCGCCCGGGTGATGACTACGACCGGCGCTCCCTTGTAGCCCGCGCCTTGGTCCACCAGGGGGACCGCGATGGTTCCTCCCTCCACCCCGTCGCCGGCAGGTGCCGCCAAGGGCCGCTGGATTGTCAGGACGCGCCCGTCCGTGTCGATCACCGCTCCCTCGGCATACACGAGCGCCCGCGGCGCGGCGTTGGCGGCATTGACTCCGGTGATGGTGGTGCGGATGAAATTCGAATTGTTCGCAGCGGGTTTCAAGGTGCCGCCGTGAAAATTGAAGTAGGTGTTGTTTATGAACCCGCCCGTCACGTTGTTGCCGTCACCGGAAAGAATCTCCGGGCACTTGAGGGTTCCGCCATTGAGGTTATAGATACCCGAGCAGGACGCTTGCCCCATGCGATACTGCATGATGATCGGCAGATCGTTAGTGACGCTTCCCCCGAGTTGGTTGACAACGCCGGCTCCTTTGGAAATCCCGATTCTGAATTCCCATGAATTTTCCACGCTTGCATTGCGGACGTTCAACACTCCAAAGGTGTTATCGGTTTCACCCATATCAATCCCCCCGGTACTCACTCTCGCCCCACCATCGACAGATATGATGGCCCGCCCGGTATTTCCGTTACCCGCGATCCTGATGATTTCCGCAGACGGATTGAGGGTGAGTGACCCGCCGTTCATCGCATAGCTGGAAACGCCGTTGCCCCAGCCAACCCTGAGGCCGCCATGATACCAGCCGGCGTCATCGATATCAATCCTGGAATTCGTCGCTGTGATGTAAACGTTGTTGCCGGTTTGGGTGATCAACGACGAGGCGTGGACGGTGGTATTAAGGAAGTTCGTGGTCCCCTCCTTCATGTTGATGATTCGGTTAGGGGTATTCCCGCTCGTGAACCATTCTCCGCCGACGATATTCAATGCGCCAAGCCCCGGTTTCACGAAATTCAGATCGTTTGCCCCCACGGTCGTGGTGACACCACCTGAAAAAGTGAGGGTGCCACCCGCAGGAATGGTGACGCTGGTGTTGGTATTCAAGACTACCGGAGCGGTCACGGTGGCGGCACCCGCTCCGGTGCTAACGATTATCCCGCTGCTGCCTACGGTGAGCTTGCTGCCTTCGATCCCGCTTGAGATGGTGACTGTGCCGGAGCTGTCGAACACCAAGCCATTGGCGGACTGATCCGCATCAAGGGTCACCGTCTCGTCGAGGTTGAGCCCCAAGATGTTAAAATGCACCGTATCCGATGAGCCGGGAATCAGCGCGGGATCGGGGGAGGTCGCGTCAACCGCCTCGGACCATTCTTCGAGGGTGCTCCAACTCGAGCTGTTGCCGTCCCAATAGAGGGTCGCCGCCCACGCTGGCCACGAGCCGACAACAGCGACGGAGATCCATCTGATGGAACGCGAGAGGAAACAGTGGGTTTTTGTTTTCATAAGCGGTTTTTTACTAAGATTTGGGGGATCTTTATCCGACGAATAATGGAATATTGAGGTTAGTCAAGCACCCGGGGCTTGCGCGTGGACCGGTTTCCTCCAAGGCGCGGGTAGCCCCCGGAGCTCAAGCCGACCAGAATCAGGCGGCGGATTATTCCCAAGAATGGTCTTGACGTGGCGAAGCTTCGCCAGTTGATTGCGCCGCCTGCGATTTTCCGCTGCGCCCCGATAATAGACGAGGTGTCTCCAAATTTCCCGCCCCTAGCGCATTCATTCCATGTCATCCCCTCAATCTCTGCCGGAGAAACCCGCCCCGCCCGCCGACGCCAAAGTCGCAAAAAGTGAACAAGCCAAGGATGCCGCCAAAAAGCCGGTAAAATCCCCTGCGCCTGTGGATCCCAAACCTGCCGCTTCCAAGCCCACCCTGAAAACGGACGCCAAACCCGCCTCGCCCGCCGACGCCAAAGCCGCAAAAAGTGAACACGCCAAGGATGCCGCCAAAAAGCCGGAGCCGCTTTCGGACGCTGCCGCAACCGCCACAAAATCCGGCCCTCCGGCTGCAGAGCCTGCCGCCAAGTCACCGGCAAAATCCCCTGCGCCTGCGGATCCCAAACCTGCCGCTTCCAAGCCCACCCTGAAAACGGACGCCAAACCCGCCTCAAAACCAGCAGCGAAAGCGGCAGTAAAACCAGCAGCGAAAGCGGCAGTAAAACCGGCAGCGAATGCGGAAGTAAAACCGGACGCCGCCGCCAAACCCGCCTCCCCCGCTCCGGCCAAAGGAACCACCAAGGCCTCCAGGGAACCCAAAGGCGCCGAAACCAACAAGCGCCGGATCGACACCCCTGAAATTCAGGAAAAAATCCGCGAGCTCATCAAACTCGCCAAGGAGCAGGACTATCTCACCTACGACGATATCAACGAGATCCTGCCCAACGACCTCGTCGATCCGGATGACGTCGAGGCCATCATGGAGCGGCTGCGCAACATGGAGTTCGATATCATCGACGCCTCCGAGGTGGACCGCTACAAGGACAAGAAGCGCGATGAGGGCGACGGCGACGAGGAGGATCTCAAGGCCGACCAGAAACTCGACATCCTCGACGACCCGGTGCGGATGTATCTCAAGCAGATGGGCCAGGTGCCGCTGCTGACCCGCGAGCAGGAAGTGGAAATTTCCAAACGCATCGAGGACGCCGAGATCGAAGTCGCCCGCCACCTCCATCTCTTCGGATTCGTAACGGATTCCTACCTCGAACTCGCCGAGAAGCTCAACAAGGGCAAGGAGCGTTTCGACCGCGTGATCCTCGACAAGAAAATCGAGTCCCGCGAACGCTACATGAAGGGCCTGCCGAAACTCTGCGATCAGTTGAAACAGCTTCATCACGAAAACGACGATCTTTTCCGCCAGCTATCCGCCAAGGTTCCGCGGGGCAAGAAGAAGCTCGAGGAAGAGTTCCAGAAGAACCTCCAGACGCTCAACCGCGTGTTCATCCGCTTTTACTACAAACAGAAAATCGTCGAGGACTTCTGCGAGCAGGTGGACGACTACATGCAGAGGTTCTGGAAATACGGCCGCAAATTGCAATCCGACCCGGAGGACAAGGAATTCGTCACCAAACTCCGCGAGCTCCAGCAGCGTTCCTGGCACACGCAGGAAAGCTTCGAGGAAGCGAACAAACACCTGCGCCACTGGCTCAAGGAAGCGCTCAAGGCCAAAACCGAGATGGTCGAGGCCAACCTCCGGCTGGTCATTTCCATCGCCAAGAAATACACCAACCGCGGCCTTTCCTTCCTCGACTTGATCCAAGAGGGAAACATGGGCCTGATGAAAGCGGTCGAAAAATTCGAATACCGCCGCGGTTACAAGTTCTCCACCTACGCCACCTGGTGGATCCGTCAGGCGATCACCCGCTCCATCGCTGACCAGGCCCGCACGATCCGCATTCCGGTGCACATGATCGAGACCATCAACAAACTGATGCGGGTGCAGAAGCAATTGGTTCAGGAATACGGCCGCGAGCCCTCTCCGGAGGAAATCGCCGAGGAAATCCACCTGCCCGTCGAACGCGTCCGCGCCGTGCTCAAAATGGCCCAGCAGCCGATCTCGCTGCAGGCGCCGGTGGGCGATTCGGACGATACTTCCTTCGGTGACTTCATCGAGGATAAGACCGCCGACAACCCGATGGAGGAAGCGGGTTTCTCGATGCTCAAGGACAAGATCAAGGACGTGCTCGACACGCTAACAGAGCGTGAGCGCGAGGTCCTCGAACAACGCTTCGGCCTCAAGGACGGCTACAGCCGTACCCTTGAGGAAGTCGGCCGCCAGTTCCAGGTCACCCGCGAGCGGATCCGCCAAATCGAGGCCAAGGCCCTGCGCAAAATGCGCCACCCCACCCGGATCCGCAAACTCGAAGGCTTCATCGAGCTGCCGGGAGCCTGATGGCATGGCCCCTCGGCGGTTCCCGGACGGGGCCTTTTGCTCCACCGCTGGCATGATTGCCGATGCTTCAATCGGCTTACATCCGGTTGGGGTTGTTGACGGTGTCTCTGCTGGCAGCGCTTGCGGGTCTAGGGTGCCGTGCCACCCGGTTTCAGCCAATACAGCACCGCCATTCTAACCGCAATGCCGTTTTCGACCTGGTCGTTGATGAGGGTGCGCTCGTAGTCCATGACGGCGTCGCAGAGTTCGACGCCGCGGTTCACGGGGCCGGGGTGCATGATGTAGAGGCCGCGGGCGCAGATTTCGGCGAGGCGGGTTTCGGTGATGCCATAGAGGCGGTGGTATTCGCGCAGGCTGGGGAAATACTGGACGTCCTGGCGCTCCATCTGGACGCGTAGCAGATAGACGAAGTCCGGGCTCCAGGCCATCGCTTCCTTGTAATCGGTGAAGCGGCGGACGTGGTCGGCACCCAGGCGCGGCACCAGCGTGCCCGGTCCGAGATAAGCGACTTCGACGCCGAGTTTTTTCAGGATCATGCTGGTCGAGCGG
>CAMBPB010000019.1 GCA_945869465.1 Prosthecobacter debontii | reverse complement strand
CGCTTCTCCGACGAGTTACAGCCCCATTCTCGAAGCGGCCCGTTGTGGACAACTTTCAGAAGACGGAAGAAAACCTTCCGTCAATACTTCTGCCATGAGATTCAAGATGTTAGCCGTGGATTCCACCCACAGATTCGGCGGAAGAGGCCTTCTATATCGTCCACCAAGGTAGCAAAATCGACAGACCCTTGTTGCATTTGGATCTGGTGCTGTGGCAACGAGCCAAAACTTGCTCGAACACTGCCGTCAGGACTAACCTGAATAAACCAGCCATGGTCTGCTGGTGAAATGGCAACTCCGGACAGCTGATCGGCCTTCTGGCCATGGACAAAAACAACTGCCAAAAAGAGGGAAACAAGCGCAGAGAGACAAGATTTCATTTTTGCAGAACGTTCAAGTGGTGGCACCGCAGCCATTGGAAAGTGGAGACGATGAAATTGGGAGGCTGATGGGCGGTTGTCCACTCACGACTTGTTGGGCTTCGGTTTATTGATAGTAGCCCGAAAGCTGGAGATAGCACTTTTCAGGCTCCTCGGCGGGTGCGTCCTTTGGCTTCCACCACCGGGCCATCGACAGGCGTACGAGGCTGCCTCGTGGAATCTCGGCCAGGGGATCCTGAAAGCCTACGTATGAAATATGACGAACCGCGAAACCCTGCCGGAATGCATATCTGACCTTTGCGTCAAAATCGTCTCGCCTCAATTGCTCATTCGTCTCCCAGAAACATACGCTTCCTTCAGGAATTTCCGAACTACGTGAGATGAAAGCGGAGCCTGCACCGGTATAGCGCAAGTGCCCACCGAAAGAATTGTTCAAAGGACCTGCAACGACGGGACAGTTCTTACGGAGAAACTCGGTTAAATTAGGTTGGACGCCCACTCTGCTCGACGATGTGACCAGAACATCCTCAACATGGGGCGGCTCACACCCGACACGAGGACGGTATGTCAGGTTCCAAATCTCCCCAATCTGATATGCGGTCGTGGTCGACTGATTGTAGCCCTGAGCGGTGAGCAAGCGAACGTTCTGCCCTGTCCCAAGATCAAATCCACCCACGCACACGTGCTCCCCGTGCATCCGCGTCTTAGATACAATAAGAACAGCCATAGTTAGGGAAGTAAGTGAACAACTTTCAAGCCAGTGGCATCGGATAACCACATGGCCATAAGTGACCTATGGCAGGCCTCGGGATGGCATTCAACACAGAACAAACAAGGTCGCCGGCAAACATCTGGCAAATCTGAGAGAAATCTTACCGGCGATTGAGAAGTCAAAATGTCTGAGTGGTATCCAGAAACAAACTCATCTCCAAGCACCTCCCTGCTTCGCTTTTGGACACCTTGTTGGAGGTCAGCTTCCTTTTGGCGGTTTCGGATCTCAGTCGTTGGGGCAAAATCTTTGAAGTGCGTGTAAGAAATGCCAATTGAGCGCAGCCGATCCTGCAATCTGCTGGCGTTGAGGAAGGCGAATTCTCGACCTCGTAGACCCCGACGCTGACGCACATCGCAGAATAAGTCGATCTTGGCTTCAAGCAGGCGACGGAAAAAAGCGTCTTCCGTAAAGCCATATCCGCCGATCGTGAAAAGCGTCTCAATCATTGTTTTGTATTGCTCGATAACTACCACGTGACCGTGAAACTTCGGGTGCCTCGCCAAAAAGCTCACCCTGCCCACCGGTCAGGCGCTCAATCACGGTCGTTTGGTCAACAACACACCCATCAGCATCAATGTGTCGAAGCTGGATGCCATGTTCCTTCAAGACCTTCCCAATGAGCTTCGACCGATGGCACTGCTCGGGGCGTAGCTCGCTGCACATGAGCACGAAGTCGATGTCCTTCTCAATCGCTGTCTCCAATCGCTGAATGCCATTCACAAAATATGGCTCCTGCGCGAGCCTACAGTAGTCGACGCGACCCTCTTCATCGTAGCACCAATCCGTCTGCGGCCTTCCGCCAAGCTGATCGCCAACAAAGACGTATTTGATTCCCTTGGCGGCACAGGCACGCTCCAAAGTCTCCTTGTTGAAGTCTGGCGAATGGCGCGAATAGGGGCTGCTGCGGATGTCGAGGAGGTAGCGGATTCCACGTGCCGCAACGAGATCAAGGAGCTCGCTCAGCTCCCTGTTTCCGTATCCGATTGAGTAGGCGTGTGCCATGGGTCAACTTTCGCACATTGTGCGGGCTTTTGCGATCTGAATTTTTTTTGGGCCCAACAGTGGTGTTCGTAGCATCCCGGGAAGTGATATCCGGAGGAAGCCACTTGTGCAGGGGTGGGCTTAAAATCCTTGATTTAGCAAGGATTTTCGTGCGGCGGGTGCGTATATCGGTTGATCTGAAGGGGGCCGGTCGCGGGGGCGATCCGGAGTGGATATCAACCGGTCCCGGCGCCGCCGCGTGGCGATCTTCCGTTTTGCTTTTTCGATTCAAACCGGGGCTCCTAGGACCTTTAGGGTGCCACGGCGAGGCGCTCGGGGGTGACATCCTGTTCGAAGATGAAGCCGTTTTCCTTGTAGGTCTTGAGGCGGAAATGGGTGGCGGTGGAGATGACTCCTTCCAAGGAACTGAGTTTTTCGGAAACGAAGCGCGCGACCTCGCGGAGATCGCTGCCTTCAACGACGACCATCAGATCATAACCGCCGCTGGCGAGGTAACAGGACACCACCTGGTCGAAGCGCGCGATGCGCATGGCGAGCCGGTCAAAGCCGCCGCCGCGCTCGGGCGTGACCTTCACTTCAATGAACGCGGATACGGAGGTTTCGCCGGCGGCCTCGGGATCGATCACGGCATGGTAGCCGCGGATGATGCCTTCTTTCTCCCACGCGGCGACGCGGCGAGCCACGGCATCCTTATCGGTGGACAGAAGGTCGGCGAGTTCCTGATGGGTGAAGCGCGCTTTGCGCCGGAGCAGTTCAAGCAGTGGGTCGGTGGACACGGGAGAGAGTTTGCTAGTGTTCAGTGTTCAGTTTTCAGGGAAGAGGCATTCCGAAGGCGCGGCATTGTGGCCAAGTTTCCTGAAAACTGGAAACTGAAAACTGAAAACTTTTTTTAATCTCCCAGGCAGATGCCGACGGCTTTGGCGGCCAGGACGAGTTCGCTGTCGGGCTCGACGAGGCGGAGTTGGTGGACGGCTTCTTCGATGGGGACGGAATCGACGTGATAGGCCTGATAGCTGACCATGCGGCCGAAGGCGCCTTCGGCGGCGAGTTTGACGGCCATCACGCCGAAGCGCATGGCGAGGATGCGGTCGAGCGAGGTGGGCGCGCCGCCGCGCTGGAGGTGGCCAAGGGTGCAGGCGCGGGTTTCCTTGGCGGTGAGGAGTTGCAGTTGGTTGGCGACCGTTTCGCCGATGCCGCCCAAGCGGATTTCGCCGCCGGTGTTGGCATCGCGGGTGACGAGGTCGCCATCCGGCATGCTCGCGCCCTCGGCAACGACGACGAGCGTGCTGTGATGGCCTTGGGCGTCGCGGTGTTTGATGAAAGCGGCGACTTTTTCGAGGCTGAAGGGGATTTCGGGCAGCAGGATGACGTTGGCCCCGCCGGCGATGCCGCCCCACAGGGCGATCCATCCGGAGTGGCGGCCCATGACTTCGAGCACCATCACCCGCTTGTGGCTATCGGCGGTGGTTTGCAGGCGATCGAGGCCATCGACGACGGTTTCCACGGCGCTGTTGAACCCGAAGGTCATGGCCGTGGCGCTGAGGTCGTTGTCGATGGTTTTCGGCACGCCGACGATCGGCCAGCCCTCGCGGAACAACTGGAGGCCGGTGGTTAGGGAGCCGTCGCCGCCGACGATGATCAACGCGCGGATGCCGAGCCGGTCCATGGTGCGTTTTGCCTTGGCGACGATTTCAGGCGGGACTTCGGCGACCTCACCGAGGCCGAGTTTCGCGGCGAAGTGGCCTTTGTTGGTGGTGCCGAGGATGGTTCCACCGAGCTTGAGGATGCCGATGGTGTCCTGAGGTTTGAGGATCGAGTAATCGCCCGGTGGCAGCAGGCCTTCGAATCCATCGCGGAATCCAATGACTTCCCAGCCGAGTTGGTCGGCCGCGCCGACGACGCCGTGGATGACCGCGTTCAGGCCGGGACAATCGCCGCCGCTGTTGAGGATTCCGATACGCATGAGAAGTGTTACTGCGGAGTTGGGACGCTCAGCATCTCGCGCCGCCGGTCTTCGACGGGGGCGCCGGCTTCCAACCAGGGATCATACACCGACCAGCCCTGGCGGATCAACGCGCGCGCGCGGTTGAAACGATCTGGATTGTTCAACACCACCACGATCAGGCGCCGCGGAGTGGCACCTTTCGAGCCGTCCGGTTTCTGGCGCACCAGCGGATCGCGTTCCATGCAGACGGAAACACAGGGACCGGCGGCGG
Source organism: Prosthecobacter debontii (assembly GCA_945869465.1). Taxonomy (GTDB): domain Bacteria; phylum Verrucomicrobiota; class Verrucomicrobiia; order Verrucomicrobiales; family Akkermansiaceae; genus Luteolibacter. Next base: position 36,461 of record CAMBPB010000019.1, on the reverse strand, counting down.
TGGTGGTGCCGGTCTTGACTCCGAGCACGCCGGTTTCACCGATCAAATCGTTGGAGTTGCGGATGCGGTAGCTGCGTTTTCCCGCGGCGCCGGCAACGCTGATTTGGCGGTCGGGCTGGCGGACGATAAAACTAAAGGCATTGCGGCGCATTGCATAGATCGAGATGCGCGCCACATCGGCGGCGGTGGAATAGGCCTTGGCTCCCGGGCGCTCCAAACCATGGGGATTGGCAAAGCGCGTGTGGGTCATGCCGAGGGCTTTGGCGAGCCGGTTCATTTCCGCGACGAATTCCACCACGGGTTCGCCGGTTTTTCCGCGGCGGGTGAGGAGCTCACGGCCCACATGATCGGCGATGGTGAGGGCGGCGAGGTTATCGGATCCGAGCAACGCGGAATAGAGGGCGTCGCGCATCGAGAGTTGGTCGCCGGGCTGGAGATTCATTGGGTTTGGCCCGCCGACGAGGGTGATGGTTTGCGGCACGGTGATCTGGAGGGTGCCGAGGTCCGTGCCGGCGGCCGTCGCCCAGTCCACGGCCACGGCGCCGGTGGCGATCTTGGTCAGGCTGGCGATCGGGCGTTTGGCGGAGGCGTTCGAGGCGACCAGCACTTTGCCGGAATGGGCCTCAACGACCATGACGCTTTCCTGAGCGGAAAGGGCGGGAGGGCAGGCGAGAAGCGCGACGGCAAGCGCCAAAACTTTGGGAAAAGAAGATCTCATCATTTGGGGAAAACGCGCGGAGCGTAGCCGTGACGAGCGGCAACTCAACCCCAAACACCGGGATCACTCCGGTGCGGCCGCATCGGGAGTGGCCGCCGGGGCAGCCGGAGCCGCCGGGGCAGGCACCGTCACCGTATGGCTTTTCGATTTGATGGCATCGCGCAACGAGCCGCCGGTGTCCTTCTGAAAGCGGACAGCCATGCCGGCACCAAATGCCGCCGCGGCGAGAACGAGGAACCACAAAATCATCCAGAAACCGCCGCCGCCCGTCGGTTCCGCCGGTTCCTCGCGTGGCCGCCGCACCTTCGAGGAGGGGCCTGCCGGCAAGGTTTCCTGAGTTTCTTGTGCGATGGGCGATTCAGAGTCCGGTTTTTCACGTGCCAGCGCCGCCCGTTCTTCCTCGGAGAGCTGGAAATCGAAGGCAACATCGCCCAGTTTCACCGAGATTCCGCTACGCAGCGGGATCACCTCGCAGCGCCCGCCGTCCAGCTTGATTCCATTGGTCGAACCCAAGTCCCGCAGTTCATAGCCACCTTCCACCCGGCGCATTTCGGCGTGTTTCACCGAGACCGACCCGCAGTCGATGGCGATATCGTTATCACTCCCGCGTCCAAGATAGACCGACTGGCGATCCAGCTGGAAGCGATAGGGTTGGGCGTTTTTCTCGGGAACGGTGATGGTGACACGTGGCATGATCTCGAAGCGGGTTAATCCGCTGCTTTATTGCCTGAACTGCGGGCCGTTGACACGCTATTTTTTCCGCCGCCGCCCAGCTGGCTCCTCACAAGGAACCAACCCGCGTGATGTCACTGCAAAGGGCGACACTCCGGCCGCGGCACGGATTTTCCTGAGTCGATGAGCCTCATCCACCTAACAAAGTCGTCCGCGTGAACAGCGGCAGCACGTGGATGCCGCGCGCCTCGATCGCCTGCCTGCCGCCTTCCTCGCGGTCCACGAGCACGAGACAGAAGGCGACTTTCCCGCCTTCGCGTTCGATGGCGTCGATGGCTTTGAGGGTGGAGCCGCCGGTGGTGATGACGTCATCGACGACGATCACGGTGTCGCCGGACTTGAAGTTGCCTTCGATTTGTTTGCCGGCGCCGTGGCCTTTGGGTTCCTTGCGGACGGTGAAAACCTGCAGGGCTTCCGCCGGGTGCTGGGTGGCGGAGGTCATGCCGACGGCCAGCGAGATCGGGTCCGCGCCGAGCGTCATGCCGCCGATGGCGTCGATCTTGAGGTGCTCGGAGTGGATTTTCGAACGCACGGCATGCCAGCCGAGATAGCCGATGAGAATGGCGCCGAAAGGATCGAGCGCGGTGACGCGGCAATCGATGTAGAGATCGCTTTGTTTGCCGGAGGCGAGGGTGAAGGTACCGGTGCGGACAGATTTTTCGAGCAAGAGTTTCTTGAGGGCGGCGGCTGCGTGGAGCATGGAATGAGGATTGGGAATGCCGGGCGCGGGAGCAAGTGTGAAGAAGTTGGAAGTGGAACTTCGGCACACTCGATCTTGTCCCTTTGCCTGGACTGATCCGCCCATCCGCAGCGGCCCTGAGCCGCGGCCGGAGGCTCCCGGCCAAGGGGGATAACGGGCGTGCCCATGCATGAATTGGCATTGCACGAGGCGGGCGGGACTCCTAAAAGCCGGGCCTGTTTCACTCATCCCCGAATTCGTTTTCATGCATCCAACACTTCTTGTTCTCGCCGCCGGAATGGGCAGCCGTTATGGCGGCCTCAAACAAATGGACCCGATGGGTCCGTCTGGAGAAACCGTGCTCGACTACTCGGTCTTTGACGCGATCCGCGCGGGTTTCGGCCGGGTGGTCTTCATCATCCGGGAGGATTTTGCGGAGGCTTTCCAACACGGCGTCGGTTCCCGTTTCGCGGACCGGATTCAGGTGGATTACGTGTTCCAGCGCCTCGACGACCTGCCCGACGGTTTCAGCGTGCCGGAAGGCCGCCAAAAACCCTGGGGCACCGCCCATGCCGTCCGTGCCGCCCGCGGTGCCGTCAACGAACACTTCGCAGTCATCAACGCCGACGATTTCTACGGCCACGCCGCCTATGTCCGCGCCGCCGCGTTTTTCCACAGCCTCCCCGCCAACACCACCAACGAAATGGCGATGGTCGGGTATCCCCTGGAAAACACCCTCTCCGATCACGGCAACGTCAACCGCGGCATTTGCCGAATCGACGAAATGGGTTTCCTCACCGATGTCGAGGAATACATCGACATCGAGCGGGAGAGCGACGGCTTTGTGCGCGGCAACGCCCTGGACGGCAAGCGCCGGGTGATTCCCGCCGACTCGCTGGTGTCGATGAACTTCTGGGCGTTCGGACCGGCCTTTTTCGGGCAACTGGAAGAAGCTTTCAAGCGGTTTCTAACAGAATTTGGTGCGCAGATGAAATCCGAATGTTATATCCCTACGGTGGTCGATCAACTCGTCCACGGCGGTTATGCCCAATGCCCGGTGTTGCGAACCACCAGCCCGTGGTTCGGCGTCACCTATCCGGATGACAAACCTTACGTGGTCGAATCCATCCGCAAACTGATCGCGGGGGGCGGTTATCCGGACCGGCTATCCTAACGAGACCGAGAATTCTCCAATCTCCAATCTCCTACCCATGTCCGCGTCCGCCGTTAGCCACGACATCCGTTCGATCGCCGCGCTGTTCGACATGCGCGGCGACTTCGTCCAGGCCAGCGTTTTCGGTTCCGGCCACATCAACGACACCTATTGCGCGTGGTTCGATCAAGCCGGCCAGCGCCTGCGCTACGTCGTCCAGCGGATCAACCACAATGTTTTCAAACAACCCGTGCAACTGATGGAAAACGTCCGGCGTGTCACCCAGCACGCGCTGGCCGCCCTCCAGGCACAAGGTAATCCGGAGGCCTACCGCCGCACGCTCACCTGCATCCCGGCACACGATGGCAAACCCTACGCCATCGATGCGGGGGGAAACGTCTGGCGCGTCTATCCATTCATCGAGCGCGCCCGCGGCTATGACGAGCTCGAAACCAACGAGCAGGCTTATCAGGCGGCCCGCGCGTTTGGCGCGTTCCAGAAACTCGCCGCCACCTTGGGCGGCCAACGCCTGCACGAAACCATCCCGGATTTCCACAACACGCCCAAACGCCTCGAAGCGCTGGAAGCCGCCATTGCCGCAAACACCAACGGCCGCGCCGCGGAGTTGGCGGATGAAGTCGCCTTTGCCCGCGCCCGCGCCGCCGATTGCTCGCGCGTCTTCGGCCTCATCGCCGCCGGCATTATCCCGGAACGCGTCACCCACAACGACACCAAGCTCAACAATGTGCTACTCGATGACGTCACCGCCGAGGGCGTCTGCGTGATCGATCTGGACACCACCATGCCGGGCTCCGCCTTGTATGATTTCGGCGACATGGTCCGCACCGCCGCTCCCACCACCCGCGAGGACGATCCCGATCCCGCCAACATCGGCATCCGCCTCGACCGCTTCGAGGCGCTGGTCGCAGGCTATCTATCCACCGCCACCTTCCTCAACGAGGCCGAGCGCGCCAACCTCGCCTTCTCCGGCAAACTGCTCACCCTCGAATGCGGCATCCGTTTTCTAACCGACTATCTCGACGGTGACGTCTATTTCAAAATCAACCGCCCCGCCCACAACCTCGACCGCTGCCGCAACCAGTTCGCCTTTGTAAAGGCCATTGAAGACAACATGAAGGCGATGGAGGAAATCGTGAGCCGCTATCAGTGATCCGGAAACAAGCACTAAAGGACCGACAAGTCTCATAATAACTCTTCATGAAAATCCTCGTCACCGGCGGCAGCGGTTTCATCGGCTCCCACATCGTCGAACACTATCAGGGAATGGCCGGGGAAATCCGCGTGTTGGACAACCTCCGCAGCGGCTACCGGAAAAACCTCGATGGATTGACGTGTGATTTCATCGCAGGCTCGGTCACGGATCGTGAGTTGGTGAAACAGGCCGTGCAAGGCGTGGACTACGTTTTTCACCTGGCGGCGCTCGTCAGCGTGCCGGAGTCCATGGCCAAACCCGGCGAATGCGTGGACATCAACGTGCACGGCCTGCTCAACGTGTTGGAGGAGGCCGCCGCCGCCGGCGTGAAAAAACTCGTCTTCGCATCCTCCGCCGCCATCTACGGCGACAACCCGACGGTTCCTAAACTTGAATCCATGCGGCCCGAGCCGAAGAGCCCGTATGCCATCACCAAACTCGACGGCGAATTCTATCTGAATATGTTCCGCAACGAAGGCCATTTGGAAACCGCGGCGCTCCGTTTCTTCAACGTTTTCGGTCCGCGTCAGGACCCCAAAGGCGCATATGCCGCCGCCGTGCCGATCTTCATCGAAAAAGCCATCAGGGGCGAGGACATCACCGTCTTCGGCGACGGCGAGCAAACCCGCGATTTCATTTATGTGAAAGACATCGTCGGCGCGCTGGCCTTTGCCGCCGAAACACCCGGCGTCACCGGTGTGTTCAACGCCGGGTATGGCGGCGGAATCACGATCAACCAGCTCGCGAGCCAACTCGTCGCCAGTGCCGGATCCCCATCGAAAATCCTGCATGCCCCGGGCCGCCCGGGCGACGTGAAACACTCGCGCGCCAGCGCCGACAAGCTGCTAGCCGCCGGATGGAAGCCCCGGCACACACTGGAGGAAGGTCTAAGCGCCACGTTTGATTACTTCAGGAACGTCTGAATCGGCACCCTCTCCCCCCCAAAGTGGCTGGGACAAACGGTCCCCACTCTTCACCCGTTTGGCAATTTCACCTCCGGGCTGGGCGGCGGATTTCTTGCATGAATGATCTTGATGGCGGCGGGTTACGAAAACAGCTTTCGATCCAGTGAGCGATATTGGATCGCCTCCAGCACGTCGGTTGGGCGGATGTTTGGGGCTCCTGCAAGATCGGCGAGCGTGCGGGCGACTTTGAGAATGCGGTCATGGGCACGCGCCGAGAAGTTCATCTGCTCCATTGCATGTTCCAGATAGCTGGTGCCTTCGGCGTCCACCTGGCAATGGACTTTCATTTGACGGGGACTCATCGCCGAGTTCGTCGCGTTGGCGGATTTGCGGAACCGTTCGCTTTGGGTCCGGCGGGCGTGAACCACCCGCTGGCGGATGGTTGCGGATTTCTCGCCGGTGGCGGCGTTGGATGATAGTTCGCGGAAGTCCACCAGCGGGACCTCACAGTGGATGTCGATCCGGTCCAACAACGGGCCCGAGATCCGCTGCCGGTAGTTTTCGATCTGGCGGGTGGAGCAACGGCACTCGCGTTTGGAGTCGCCATAAAAACCGCAGGGGCACGGGTTCATGGCGGCCACTAACATGAAGCGCGCCGGGAACGTCAGCGAGCCGGCGGCGCGTGAGATCGTCACATCTCCATCCTCCAGCGGCTGGCGCATCACCTCGAGGGTTTGGCGGCGGAACTCCGGCAGTTCGTCGAGAAACAACACGCCGTGGTGCGCCAGCGAGACTTCGCCCGGGCCGGGATGGGTGCCGCCGCCTAACAGACCCGCGTCGGAGATCGTGTGATGTGGCGAGCGGAACGGCCGGGTGGTGAGAAAGGCCCGTTTCGGGTCCAACAGACCGGTGATTGAATGAATCTTGGTCGTTTCGATCGCCTCGTCCTCGCTCATGTCCGGCATGATGGTGGGAATGCGCTTGGCCAGCATGGATTTCCCGGTGCCGGGCGGGCCGACCATCAGCAGATTGTGATTGCCAGCGGCAGCCACTTCGAGGGCGCGTTTGACAAAATGTTGGCCTCGCACTTCATCGAAATCGACCTCGTAAGATCGGTGGGAATCGAAAAAAGCCTGGCGGTCGAGATGGAACGGCGGAATGACGATCTCGCCCGCGAGGAAATCCCAGGCCTCCCTCAAGCTCCGGATCGGATAGACGTGGATGCCTTCGATGACGGCGGCTTCCGGCGCGTTCGCCTCGGGAACCAACACGCGGGTCCGGCCGCGGCGCTTGGCCTCCAAGGCGATGGAAAGCACCCCTTTCACCGGTCGCACCGCGCCGTCCAGCCCCAACTCGCCGACCACACAGCAGTCGTCGGCTTGAAACGCTTTGGTCCGGCTGGCGGCGATCATGGCAAGGGCGATCGGCAAATCGAACGACGGTCCTTCTTTTTTCAAATCAGCCGGCGCCAGATTCACCGTCTTGACTCCATCATCGAGAAACAGCGCCGAAGCGCCGATGGCGGAGATCACCCGCTGCGACGATTCTCTTACCGCCGCGTCCGGCAGGCCGACGATGATGACCATCGGCTTGTCCGCGCCGCGGGCATTGACCTCGACCTCGACTTCCTGAGCCTCCACCCCACGCAACGCCGCTGAAAATAACCGGGTAATCATGTGAACAGTCAAACACTGTGTATTTGACCACCCGCTGACAAGCGGAAACTCGGCGTTGACTTCCGTCAGGGCGCCAGCGGTTCAACCTAGATTCGGAAATGAGGCAAGCAGAAATCGAGAAAACTACTGATTATCAATGTTTTGTGGGCGTGCATGGATTCACCCGGAAGGTGCCGGCGATCAGTGGCGTCAGCCTCCTTATTCCATAAGCATTCCTCCTGCTTTCTTTATGTATCTTGATAAGTTCAACTCTCCGCGGAGGCCAGATTTGGCTGGCTGATAGTTCATCACGGGAATTCCAACCCGGCAGGCATCAGGAGGCAAGGGCTGGAAGAGGGGCGGGTTTTCAGGATGGATGAACCACCAAGAGCGCAAAGCCCATTGAGGATTGACCAATGCGGGAGGCGCAGTCGCTGGGGTTTGGCATTTCACTCGCTGGCGAGTCGGGAGAATCGCTGGTCATTTTTGGTTTTCTCAGCCGAAGGCTTTGAGGAAGCCGACCTCGATGGCGAGGGGCTCGAAGGCGTTGGTTTCGAGGGTGCGGCGGAGGGAATCGAGGGCCGTCATGCGCTGGAGCAGCCGGGTTTCGGATTCGGCGTCGGCGATTCCGCGCAGGGCTGGCGCGGAATCCGGGAAATCGAGGCCGCCGGATTTGACTTTCAAGCGCAGCAAATCCGCCATCCAGGCCATCAGGACATCGAACAAGCGGTTGCGGGCATCGAGGTATTCGGCCTCGGCGGCGGCCTTGTGGAAATCTTCGCGGCCTTTCAGCCAGGTGCCGTCGGTCGCGTCCCGGTAAGCGGCAGTTTCTTCTTTTTCGGCGGCCTTTGCGGAATCGTCGGCGGCCTCGCGGGAGCGGGCGAGGAACGAGGCGAAGGTGGCTTTCAAATGCAAGGCGGCGACCGGCGTGCCGAAGCCGCGGGAGGCCGCATGGTTGAGTGCGGCGACGAGTTCGCCGCCGCCATCCGCCAGTAACGGGAGGCCGCCCAGCAAGGGGATCCGGACGCAGCGGGAGAGAATGGTCGGCAACAATCGCTGGGGATTGGCGGTGAGCAAGAGCAGCAGGGTGTTTCGCGGCGGTTCTTCGAGAGTTTTGAGAAAAGCGTTGGCCGCTTGGTCGTTCATGCGGTCCGCCTCGGTGATCACGCCGATCTTGCAGGCGCCGCCGGGAGCGGCGAGGTGGAGTGTGTGTTCGAGGTTGCGGATTTCATCGACCCCGATGCGGCGGGATTTCATGCGCGGGCGGATCACGCGCACCCAGCCGCTTTCCAAGTCATCCAAGGGCGGGGTGGCCACCACCACGGGCTCGCCGAACAAATCGAATCCGCCGGACTGGGCGGCGCCGCTGACGAGCTGGATGATGCGAGCGGAGAGGTTTTCCTTCCCCGCCCCGTGGGCCCCGCTGATGAGAAACGCATGGGCCAGCCGGCCACGCTCCCGTGCGGAGGAAATCAGTTCGAACGCCCGTTCTGCCGTGTATGCCATGCGGGCCAATCGTCGTCGGAACGATCGGTCAGGCAATCCGAAAACCGGGACGGTGGTGGAATTTCCCGGTGAGGCGCTCTCAGCCGGAAATTCCGCGCATCGCCCGATCGAAGTCCTGCGGTCTGGCGCAGGCGGAGCGGGCGGTGTCGGCATCGATGAATCCCTGGCGGGTGGACGCCACGAGATAATCGAGCAGCGAACAATTCGTCACGCCGTGGGACTTTTGCAGGTGGTCCTGCAATTCGGGCAGTTTGTGTTCGAGGATCCAGCGGCGGGTGGCGGCTTCGTTCTGGAGGTATTCGAGGGCGGGAAAGAGCCCGCCGCCGAGCCGCGGGAGCAGTTGTTGGGAAAGGATGCCGATGAGCTGGGAAGCGAGCAGATTGAGGGCGCCTGAGGTTGCGGATTTGAGCAGGTGGGCGAAGCGGTCGAGCGTTTCCACCACGCTGCTGCTGTGGAGGGTGGAGATGACGAGGTGGCCGGTTTCCGCGGCATGGAGGGCGGTGATCGCGGTTTCCGAATCGCGGATTTCGCCGACAAACAACACGTCGGGACTCTGGCGGAGGGCGGAGCGCAGGCCACTGGCGAAACTTTCCGAGTCCTGGCGGATTTCCCGTTGGGAGAAAAGCGAGCGTTGGTTTTCAAACAGAAACTCGATGGGATCTTCAAGCGTGACGATGTGGCGGGCGAGGTGGCGGTTGATCCAGTCCAGGCAGGACGCGACGGTGGTGGATTTGCCGGAGCCGGTGGGGCCGGTGACGAGGATGAGGCCGTAACGGCGCTGCATCCAGGATTCGAGCAGCGGGGCCGGTAGGCCGAGTTCCGCGAGGGGAGGGATGGTGGCGCGGATCGGCCGCAGGACGGCGGCGAGACGGCCGAGCGTGTGATAGAAATTCACCCGCAGCCGGCGGCCGCCCGGGATTTTCCAGGAAACATCCGCCTCGGCCTGAGTCGCCGGATCGATGCCGCAGGAGTGCCAGAATTCTTCCAGGCCCGAGCGCGGGATCGGTCCGGGATGGAGCACCACCACCTCGCCATCGCGCCGGATGCGCGGGGCTTCGCCCTCGACGATGAACACATCGGTGGCGGCCTCGACGAAAGCGTCCCGGATGAGCTGGGTGAGGGCGGAGTTGGTGGATGAGTCGGCCATGGGATGAAGCGAACTCTAGGGATCGGCCCGCCGGGGAGAAGTCCAAATGTGGCTGATAGGAAGCGCCAAGGAGCGCGGACAATTCTGTCCGCACGCCAATATGCGGAGTGAACGCTTGATGCCAAAGAGAGCCGGGACGTCCATCCGTGGGCACCTCTTGCGCCATCCATTGGGTGGTGGACAGGAGAGTCCATCCACCTTATGGCGGGACCGCTGCGGGCGCGTGGGTTTCGATCAGGCGCAGGTCCTTGGGCACGCTGATGAGGAACTTTGTCTCGCGGCCGGGCGTGGAGGTGACGCCGATGGTGCCGCCGTGTGCCTCGATGGCGCGCTTGACGATGGAGAGGCCGAGGCCGGTGCCCTTGATTTCGCTCTGCGAGTGGTGTTTTTCGACTCGATAGAAACGGCGGAAGATGTGGGTTAGATCGGCGCTTGGGATGCCGATGCCGTTGTCCGCGACCCAAATCCGATAGTGATCGTTCGCTTCCCCGCAGCCGATCTCCACGCGGAGGCCGGGACGGGGATTCTGTTTGAGGGCGTTCTCGACCAGATTGAACAGCACCTGGGTCCAGTAAAAGCGGTCGCCGTGGATGACCAGGTTTTCGTCGGGCATGAGCACCTGGATTTGCGTGTTCTGGCTGCGGATGAAGGATTCAAGGCGTTCCAGGACATCCTTGATGCAGGAGCGGAAACGGAAGGGTTCGATCTTGAGCGAGCCGGCCTCGCCGGATTCAAGGCGGGAGATGACCAGCATGTCCTCGACGATGCGCGAGATGCGATCGGCGTGCTTGCGCATCACTGATAGAAAGCGCCGCGCCATTTCCGGATCCTCGATCATGTTGTCATCCAACAGGTTTTCGAGATAACCGTTGATGATGGCCATGGGGGTGCGGAGTTCGTGGGAGGCATTCGCCACGAAGTCCTTGCGGATCTGTTCGATTTGGTGTTCGGCGGTCACGTCGCGCAGGATGACTCGGGTGGTCGGTTCGCCTCCCGCGGAAGTGGGAAGCCGGGCGGCATCGATAATCCACACGTTGATGCCGCGGTTTTCGAGATCGCCGCGGGGGGATGTCTGCTGGGGCAATACCACGCGGGATTGCACGGGCTCGCCGGTTGCCAGGCAGCGGAGCAGCGCGCTGGCGAGGCGGGGATCGAGGAATGTCTCACGAACCGGCCGATTGAGCAGTTCGCGGGAGCTGAAGAGTTCGTGAGCCGCGGCATTGGCAAAGCGGATGTTCGCCTCCGAATCGACGAGCAGGAACGCGTCGCCGAGGGCGTCGAGCAGGCGGTTGCGTTCCTCCCGCGCCTGTTGGAGGTCAAGTTCGAGACGGAGCTTCCAGGCATTGGCGTCGGCTGCGGATTTCTTGCGGGAGCCACGAAGACGAAAGGCGATGATCGTCAGCGCGATGAGTGCCGCGAGAGCGGCGAGGATGGCGATCGCCGTGGTCATGGGGCTGACTTGGCGGTGCGGTAGCCGATACCGCGGACGGTCTCGATCCAAGCGCCGTGGGAACCGAGTTTCTGACGGAGCCGTTTCATGTGGGTGTCGAGGGTGCGGCTGTGAGCGGCGTCGCTATAGCCCCAGACCGTGCGCAGCAAGTCGTTGCGGTCTTGTTGTTTGCCGGCGCGCTCGCAGAGAAACAATAGCAGTTTGAACTCGGTGGAGGTGAGCTCGGCAGGTTGGTTGTCGAGATAGAATTTCTGCGAATTCTTGTCAAAACGGAACGGGCCGTGGGAGAAATCCACATTGCCGGGTGGTGAGTCGGCGCGTTTGAGAATCGCGCTCACCCGCAGCATGAGTTCCTTGGGGCTGAAGGGTTTGGTGAGGTAGTCGTCGGCACCGGCTTCGAGGCCCTGGATGCGGTCCTCGGTCTGGGCGCGGGCGGTGAGCATAATCACCGGAATGCCGACGGTCCTAGGGTCCCGGCGCAGTTCGCGGAAGACTGCGAAGCCATCGCGGCCGGGCAGCATCAGGTCGAGCACGATCAGATCAGGTCTTTCTCGTAGGGCGGTTTCGGTGCCTTCAATGCCATCGTGCGCTTTCAACACCTCATATCCAGCACGTTGGAGGTTGAAGCCGATCAGGTCGGCAATGTCCTGTTCGTCTTCAATAATCAGAATGCGATGCATTTCAGGTGGAGGCTTACGGACTGTCTGCGGGCGCGGGAACGCCTCACGTGTGACGATTTTGTCACAAAAGATCCTTGCAGACGATGCTGCCCGGCAAGGTGGTGCGGGCGATGCCGATTTTGATGCCGGCCTCAATCGAGGTGTTGACGCCGGTGTGGACGCCGTCGCCAAGGATGGCGCCGAGCTTGAGGCGGCCGGTGTTGACGGGTTTGCCATGGATCATGGAAACATGGTGACGCCCGTCGTGGCGGTGGTTTTCCGTGCAGGTGCCGGCACCGAGGGTGACGTGGGTGCCGATGATCGAATCACCCACGTAGCATTGGCGGGAAATGTAGGTGTTGTGGTAAATGATCGAGTTTTTCACCTCGGCCCCGCTGCCGATGTAACAATTCGCGCCGATGCTGGTGGCGCCGCGGATGTAGGCATTCGGGCCGACGACCGTGTTCGGGCCGATGAGGACCGGGCCTTCGATGACGGTGCCGGGCAGGATGCGCGAGCCGTTCCCGAGGCGGATGGTTCCGGACAAGCTGGCCAAGGGGCTGACCTCGCCGAGCAGCGAGGTTTCGTCCATCAGCACGAGCACTTCCTCGTTCATGCGCAGTAAATCCCACGGATAGATCACCGGAAAGCAGTTGGCGTCGGTGACGATTTTATCGACGCAGTCCTCAGGCTCGTCGCAGCCTTTCCAAGCGAGCGTGTTGCCCTTGCTATCGAGCAGGCAGGCGGATTTCGGGTTGCGGCCGAGCAGCAGCAGGGCTCCCAGTTCGATCCAATTATCGATCGGGATGCGCAAGGCGCGGGGTTCCGCATCCTTGAGCTCGACGAGTTGCAGGCCGGCGCGGCGGAGGTCGGCGGAGAGCAGTTCGCGCATCGGCACGTTGGCAATGAGACAAGCACCGAGGTCGCGATTGGAGGTGATGGGAGCGCAGAGAGCGGGGTTTCGAGGAGGTAAAAGCGTCGCCTGCATGGGATGACGACAGTCCATCACGATCCCCCGGGGGATTCACGCTAAATCTCCGGAATGTTTCGCATGCCACTCGGCATAGATGCTCGGGGAGATTTCGGAGGGTTTGATTTCCGAGCGGCCGCCCCAGAAGACATTGGTGTAGGACACCGGGATGCCGATGGATTCCAAGTGGAGGTCGATGGCCGCCTTATGTTCGAGGACGCGGTCCTTTTCCGTGCCGTGGACGACCCCCATGATGTTGACGTCGCCGAATTGCGGGCCGCCCTCGCGCCAGTAGCAATGCGTCATGCAGAAATGGCGGCCGACTTCCGCGCCGCCTTCGATTTCACGGCCTTTCGGCACCGCCCAGTGGAACAGCCCGTTGAAGCGGGTGACGCGCTCGCCGGTGGCGGAGGGTTTGACATGTTCGAGGAAGGTGGAGAATCGGCCGATGACTTTTTTCGCATTGAGGGATTCCGCGACCTCGCAGAAACGCTCCAGCGAGACGCCCGCGATCCGTGCACGGCCGTCCCACGGGTTGTCACGGATTTCATCGAGCGTGAGTTCCTCCTTGAGGGCGAGCAGAACCTGCCATTCCTCGGGCGTGAGTTCGACGGTGGCGGTGGTCATCATGACGGCCGGTTCATCCGCCTTGTCACCGGGTTCGAGGGTTTTACGGCGGGTGTGGCCGACGCCGAGGGCGAACACGCCGTTGGCCGGCATGAGCAGGTATTCGGTGGCACCCGTCAGGCGGAGCAGGGCGGTGGCGTGGTGATCAATCGATTCGCCGACCGGGACTTTGAGTGTCGTCCACAGCCGGTAGCCGGAACCGGACACACCGGTGTCGGTCGAGCGAATGACGACATGGCCGGAAAACGGGTCGTTCTTGGCCATGAAATCGAAGGCGTCGTTGAGTTTTTCCTCGGGCACTTTCCAAGCGACGAGCGCGCCGTGGGCGAGTTTGGTGGAGAGCAGGGTTTGGCGGACACGGCGGATGATGCCGGCCTCGACCATCGCAGCAATGCGTTCCAGCACCGTTGCGAGCGGCAGCCCGGATTGTTCCGCGATCAAGTGGAACGGCTGGCGTTGGAAACCGGCGATCAGGTCTTCGGAAATCGCGAGAATCCGGGCGTTGATGGGATCGTTGTGCTCGACGGGGATGGCGGTGTTCATGCGTGGATTTGAAGGTTGAGAGTTGAGATTAGGGTGTTGAGCGTGGGTCGGCGGCGAGGCTCTGGAGGTATTCGAGGGCGGGCTCACGGGCAAGGATTCTTCCTTCGAGTTGCTCGGTCTGGACGGCATCGAGGATTTCCTTGAAGCGGGGGCCGGGCTGGACGCCCAGGCCGATCAGGTCATGGCCGGTGATCAGGGGCGGGGGAATGAGTGGCTGGGCGGCGAATTCGGCGGCTTTGGCTTGGAGAAACTCGTAATTGTCCGTGAAGCCGTTGGATGAAGCGCAATCGACGCGGTGAAGCTCCATTTCTCCGGTGAAGGTGGGCTCGGCCATGAAGCGTTTCAATTTCGCCACGCGCATCTTTTGCACGTTCATGAACTGCATGTGGCGGGCAACCATCGGCACGACGGCGGCGATGATCGCATTCGGATAACGCAGGCGGCGCAGGATCGCCTCGGCCATTTCCGCGCCCATTGAGTCGTGGCCGTTGAAGCGGATCCGGCCGGAATCGTCATCGACGGTCCGGCAGGGCGGCTTGGCGATATCGTGCAACAACACCGCGAGGCATAACTCGAGCGGAGCGTCCGGTGCGAGCATCTCGAGCATGATCAGGGTGTGGGTGTAAACATCGCCTTCCGGGTGCCATTCGGGTGGTTGATCGCAGCCGATCATCGGCAGTACCTCCGGCATGAAATGGCGGATCAGATCGGTGTCCACCAGATGTTCGAGGCCGGCGCGGCGGCGCGGCGAAGTCAGGATTTTCGAAAACTCGTCGCGGATGCGTTCCGGCGAGATCCGATCTAACAAATGAGCGCAATCGCGGATCGCGGCGTCCGTGGCGGGTTCGATGGCGAAGCCGATTCTCGCGGCAAACCGCACGGCGCGCAGCAGACGCAGGCCGTCTTCGGTGAAGCGTGCGGTGGGTTCGCCGATTGCGCGGATGATGCCGCTCCGGAGATCGGGCAGGCCGCTCACATGATCGATCACCTCGCCGGTCTCCGGGTTTTCAAACAGGCCGTTGATGGTGAAGTCGCGGCGTCGCGCATCCTCCTGCGCGGTGGAAAACCGAACCGACTCCGGCCGGCGGCCGTCCCGGTAGCTGCCATCGGTGCGGAAGGTCGCGATTTCCACATGGTGGCCGGCGTGTTTGGCGATGACCACGCCGAAGTGCGCCCCGACTTCGTTAGATCCCGGGAAAATCCCCATCACCTGCGCCGGCAGCGCGGAGGTGGCGATGTCGTAATCCTGTGGCGGATGGCCAAGCAGACGATCGCGCACGCAGCCGCCGGCGAACAAGGCCTGGTGGCCGGCGGCTGTCAGGCGGCGGGCCAGATCCAGCGCGGCATCGCGGGCGGTGATGTGGGAGGGGCGGGTCACAGTGCGGGGCGGGTTCCTTCGTAGATGGAAACCACGCCGCCGGTGAGCGGTGTGGCATGGGATTCGACGAAGCCGCAGCGTTCCAACAATCCGGTCATCGCGGTGCCCGCAGGAAATGCCTCGATCGAGCCGCCCAGGTATTCGTAGGCGTCCCGTTGGCGGGTGAGCCAGCCCGCCATGCGCGGCAGCACGTGGTGCAGATAGAGCCGGTAGGGTGCGCGGAGCAGGCCGCCGGGCAGCGAGAAATCCAGGATCACCAGGCGGCCGCCGGGTTTGAGCACGCGGAGCATCTCACGCAACGCGGCGGGGTAGTCCGCCATGTTGCGCAGTCCGAAGGCCACGGTCACGACATCGAAGCCGCCGCCCGGAAACGGCAGGTTCAGCGCATCGGCAACGAGGGTTTTGGCGATCCCCCGGCTGGCGGCATGAGCGAGCATTTCCGCGCAGAAATCCGTGGCGATCACCTCGCACCGCGGGCATTGGTCCTGGATTTCCAGTGCCAGGTCGCCGGTGCCCGACGCGACGTCAAGCAGGCGGGCGGGTTTCCATTTGCGGATGCGCGCGGTCACCACCTTCCGCCACCAGATGTCCATACCGCAGCTCAGCACATGATTGGTCAGCACGTAGCGATCGGCAATGCGGGCAAAGGCGTCGCGAACGTAAAGGGCATCGGGCATGCGGGGACCTTTGGGTCGGAGCCTTTGCGAATCAAGCGGTAAGGTGGCGCTGCGACGGGTTTCGCAGGGCCGTTCCGGGAAGAAACAAGGCAGGCAGGATGCCCAGCTTGGCCGTTGCCTTCGGCAGATGTCGCATCAAGGGGCTGCGGCGCTCGTCTCGGCGGCGATTTCGGTCGCCAACACGCTGGTGCGTAGGTCGCCGCCTTTGCGTTGGCTCCACCACAGCACGATTGGCGAGGCGACGAAGATCGACGAGTAGGTGCCGACCACCAGCCCGATCAGGATCATCACTGAGAAGTCGCGCAGCGACGAGCCGCCGAAGAACGAGAGGATGGCCACGGTGATGATGGTCGTTGCCGAAGTCAGCAAGGTTCGGGAGAGCGTGGCGTTGATGGCCTCGTTCATGATGTCCTTGATCGAACCGTGGCGGATCAGCAGGCTTTCCCGAATTCGGTCGAAGACGACGATGGTGTCATTGATCGAATAACCGGCGATGGTGAGGATGGCACCCACGTGGATGAGCGAAAGCTCGCCGCCCAAGAGCACCACCAGACCGATGGAGATGACCACGTCGTGAAGGATGGCGACGAAACCACCGAGGGCGAAGGAGAACTCGAAACGCACCGTGATGTAGATAAAAATCCCGATCAGGCCAATGGCCAGCGCGATCAGCGAATCTCTCAGGAAGGTGCCGCCGATCAGGGCGGAAACTTCCTCCTTGCTGCTGTCGATCACGTAGTCGTGGCCGCCGTCCTTGTCGGCCTCGGTCTTTTTCTCGCCGAGAGCCGGGATCGATTCGCGGAGAGTGGTGGTGATCTGGTCCACGTCGCGGCTGTCGCAACGCACGGTGAGAAGAGTGCCGGTGACCGGATTGCCCTGTTCCTGAGGATAGGCGGCTTTCGCGAGTGTGAGCGTTTTCAGCGCGTTTTCGACATCGGCAATCGGGATTTTCACTTCCTTGCCAAGTTGGAACTGGACGAGCGTGCCGCCGGTGAAGTCGATGCCGAAGGCCTTCTCCTGGCGGAGGCCGAAGGCGCTCAACGCCAGCACGACAAGAGCCAGTGAAACCAGTGCGCAGGCGCGGCGCTTGCCGAGGAAATCGAAAGTTGTCGATTTGATCAGATTGAGGAATGAAAGCTTGGTAAGCAGATTGAGGTCGGTGCCCCAGCGGAACAGCACCCGGGTCACGAGGATCGCCGAGAACATCGAGGCCACGAGACCGATGGTCAGGGTGACGGCAAAGCCTTTGATGGTGCCGCTGCCCATCCAAAACAGGATGATGGAGGTGATGAGCGAGGTGATGTTCGAGTCAAAAATCGCGGTGAAGGCTTTTTCGTAGGATGCGGCGATGGCGTTTTTGAGGGATTTGCCGCCTTCGATTTCCTCGCGGAGTCGTTCGTAAATCAGGACGTTAGCGTCCACCGCCATGCCGATGGTGAGGATCATGCCGGCGATGCCTGGCAACGAGAAAGTGAACCCGAACATAGCCATTACGCCGAACAGGATGACACCGTTGACCAGCAATCCGAACAGCGCGATGATGCCCGCCATACGATAGTAGAGCAGCACGAAGACGAAGGTGATGGACAAGCCGATGATGCCGGCCCAGACGCCCTGCTCGACCACCGCCTTGCCAAGGGTGGGGGATACCGTGCGTTCCTCCTCGACCACCAGGGCATTTTCCAGCGGGTTCATCAGCGAGTTGGCGAGGCCCTGGACTTCACCGGGTTCGCGCAGGCCTTCAATGATGAATCTCTTGCCGAGCGGGGTTTGGTTGACCACTGGCGCACTGATGACTTCGCCGTCCAAGACGATGGCGATGCTGTCCTGTCCGGCACGCATGTTCTTGGTGAGGGCGATCATCTTGTCGGTACCATCGCTGTTGAGAGTGATGTCAACCGCATCGGCCTGTTGCGGGGACGCGACGGCACTGGCGATGTCCTTGCCACCCAGCGCCATGCGGCGGTTCAGTAGAATCGGGCGTTTGTATTCATTGCCGTCGTCGTCCTTGCCCTTGAGGGTGAAGGCACGGTAACCGGGAACGATCTCACTGCCGTCCTGCACCCGTTGGGCGAGAGTCTTGCCGTCCGGTCCGGGTTCCTTACTGCGCGGGCTTACTTCGCGGAGTTCAAGTTTCGCGACTTTTTCCAGTGTGGCGCGGATGCGGGCGGATTCCTCGGGTTCCACGCCGGGCATTTGCACGAGAATGCCGTTGCTTCCCTGGCGGGCGATCAGCGGCTCGGCGGTGCCCATGCTGTTGAGACGTTTTTCGATCACGAGGATGGCTTGATCCACCTGTTGCACCGTGACCGGCATTTTCTCGCCACTATCGGATTCGCGTTCCTGCACGCGGAGTGAAAATGAGGAGCCGCCGATGATGTCGATGCCGCCTTTGAGCCGCTCCTTGAGTGGAGTGGCGGCGAGAACGCACAGCGCACAAACTCCGACCAGCAGAACGGTTCCCACATTGCGCTTGCGGCGCTCGATGTCCGTGGCGAAATACCAGAAGAACAGAATCATCAGGATCATTCCGATCACGAATACAGTGAGCGGATCTTCGTAGAACGAGGTGGCGGCGAGCATGGTCGTGGGGGAAAACGGAAAACGGAAAATGGAAAACGGAAAATGGAACTGATGGCGTGCGGCTTATTTCGCCGGCAGGTCTTTCTTGTGGACGTTGGCGATGGCGGCCTTGTCGAACTCGATCATCGTGCCTTCGGCGACTTTGACGACCGCGGTGTGATCCTTGACGTTGTGGACGATGCCATGGATGCCGGAGGTGGTGATCACCTTGTCGCCGGCTTGCAGGGCGGCGATGCGGGCGGCTTGTTCCTTGCGTTGGCGCTGCTGCGGACGGATGAGCAGGAAGTAGAACATTACGACCATCAGGCCCATCATGACAAAGGGGCTGCCGAGCAGTCCGCCTGCGGGAGGTGGGGTTTCGGCGAGCAGGGCGGAGGAGAGCAGCGAGTGGATTGGTGTCATGGAATTTCGGATCGGGAGTAGCGCCGGATGAAGGAGTCTTTGAAAGCCGGGAAGGTCCCCGCGGCGATCGCCTCCCTTGCCCCGGCGACGAGGCGCAGGTAGAAATGCAGATTGTGGAAGGAAAGCAACCGCAAAGCGAGGATTTCCCCAGCCCGGAACAGGTGGCGGAGGTAGGCGCGGGAAAATCCGGCGACGTGGGGATGGGCGGATTCGCAGATTGGGCGCGGGTCTTTGGCGTGGATCAGGTTCTTAATGTGCAGCGGGCCATCGAGGGTGAAGGCCACGCCGTGGCGGGCGATGCGGGTGGGCATCACGCAATCGAACAGGTCCACGCCGCGGGCGATCATTTCGAGAATCTGCGGCGGCGTGCCGAGTCCCATGGCGTAGCGTGGCTTGTCGTGAGGGAGAAAGGGCACCGCGTTTTCGATCGCGCGGAACATCTCGTGTTCGGGTTCGCCCACCGAAACGCCGCCGATGGCGTAGCCGTCGAATCCCAGTTCCACCAGTTCGCGGGCCGATTGTTCGCGCAGATCCGCGTAAACCGAGCCTTGCACGATGCCGAAATGGAGTTGTCGGCCCGCGCCGGAGCGGGGTTCGTGGGCGGTGATCCAGTCCTTGCAACGGCGGGCCCAGCGGGTGGTCAGGCCGAGGGACTTGGCGGCATAGTCCTCGTCGCAAGGGTAGGGCGGGCACTCGTCAAAGAGCATGGCGATGTCCGAGGCAAGCGCGGCCTGGATTTCCATGCTCAGCTCGGGCGTGAGCAGCATTTTCGAGCCATCCAGATGGTTTTGGAAACGCACGCCCTGCTCGGTGATTTTGCGGAGCTTGGCCAGCGACCAGACTTGGAAGCCGCCGGAGTCGGTGAGGAACGGTTTCCTCCAGGTGGTGAAGCCATGCAGACCGCCCAGCTCGCGGATCACCTCATGGCCCGGCCGCAGCCACAGGTGATAAGTGTTGCCGAGGATGATTTGGGCGCCGAGCTGCTCGAGTTCGGCGGGATGCAGGGTTTTCACCGAGCCCTGGGTGCCCACCGGCATGAACATCGGGGTTTCCACCGTGCCATGAGGCAACACCAGTTGGCCAAGGCGGGCGGAAGTCGTGGGATCGGTGGCGAAAACGGTAAAGGACACGCGTGAGGCTACGGTTCAGGCTCCGATGGGGGTGCCACGCTCCGCGGGTTTCCTTTGACGAGGTCCGGCCCGCTCGGCTGGTCGGCCATGCCAGTGATGCCCCAGTCCTCCGAACGTTTGCCATACTCGGCATGAAAAACCCGCAGGTTGGCATTGGCGATGAATTCCGGATGCTCGACGAGCACGTCATAAGGTCCCGCCCGGCTGAAGATCTTGGTCATGATGGGCACCAGATCCAATACGAACAGGGTGCCGAAAATGACCAGGAACTGGAACAATCCGGCGATCCATTTCTGCTGCTGCCCGCCCTGCTCGATATCCTCCGCATCGCTTGAGGGGACGAAGATCACCCGGTAGAGGCCGAGGGTTTCCTCCATCGGGTCGAGCACGCCGTTCATTTTGCGTTCGATCCGCTGGATGGGCGGCAGGAAGGTCTCCTCATGGCGCTTGGTGTTGCTGGAGTGGGTGGTTTCAAGGGCGGCAGTTTGCTCGGCGAGGCGGGCCAGGCGCTGCGGTTGCTCGGTTTCCACGGCGGCGATTTCCGCATTCAGTTTGGCCAGCCGGTCCTTGCGGATGCGGTCCTTTTCCTTGGCCTCCTCAATAAAACCGTCCCGTTTGGCAATCAGCCCGTCGAGATAGGCATTGCGATCCGCGAGGCGTGCGGCGGCGAGCTGCTTGTCGCTGGCAATCAAGCCCTCCTGTTGGAGGCTGGCGGTCGTTTCCAGGCGTTTGATATCGCTGGTCACCGTCTTGTCCCGCGCCTTCATATCCTTGGTTCTTGGGCCGCTACCGGGTTTTTTTGGTTCCGGATAGAATTCATTCGGCTGTCCGGCGCTTTCCCTGGCGATGGCCTCGACCAATCGCGCGTGCAAATCCTGTTTTTCGTCAAGCTCGGCCTTGGTCTTGGTGATTGTCTCCTTCTGCGCCTCGATGCCCGCCATTACATTCCGTGTCGCGCCACTCGCGGGAGCCACGAAATCCGGCTCGCCCGCCTTGCGCCGCTCATCCTCCATGCGTTTGTCCGCCAACTCTTCGGGATTCAACCCCGAGGACTCCAAAGCGGGAAGCTGGGCCAGCAGCGCATCGTGTTGCGTGGTGTAGGCGTCCACCAATTCCTTGCGGGCGGCGGTTTCCTCCTCGCGGATTTGCTGCAATTGCGCCGACAACTCCGCCCGCTTTTCCGCCTCTTTCTCGCGCAGGGAGTTGAGCGTTCCCTGCAGTTCGGTCTGCAGGCGGTAGGTGATCGCCGGGCGATATTGGTCGAGGCAGAACGGAAAGCCGATCGCCACGCTGATCACCGCCGAGAGGGCGAAGCGGAAGATCACCTGCATGCACCGCCGCAACCACGGTTGAAACGGCCGGTAAGTCGCCAGCAGGATGCGGTCCGTGTTCATGATCACGAAGGCCCACGCCATCGAGATGGCCATCACCGACAGCCATGGCGGATCGGCGAAGCGGCTCTTGGCGTAAAAGATCATTCCGAGAAACGACATGATCGTGGGAATCAGCACCGTGCTTCCCAGCACCGCGATCCGTTCCCGCTCGCTGGGCGGGCAATGCTTCAAGGTTTCCCAACGCGCTCCGGCCAGCCAATAAAGCGGACGCATCCAGCGGTCCCATTGGCTGGTTTGCTGATTGTCGGGATGGGGTTCGATGGAATGTGGCAGGTGCACCCGCCGACGCTAGCCACGTCACGCGGCAACGCCAGTAGAATGTGGCGCGGCTGCTCAGCCATCGACGCAACGGTCAACGCGTGATGTCGTAAACGAGAATCTTCCGGGTCAGCGGCTTGAGGACTTCGTTGACTTTCCTCATGTGCAGCGCATCGCTTTCATAGCCATCCAGCGCTTTTGCGGAAACGAAACGAACGGTTAGGCCGATGTCGAAGGAATCATCGACGACGGAGCGATCGCTGGCGAGGGCGGTTCCGGCATCGAGAAGGGTGATGCCCGGGATGACGCGCAGATCGGAGCAGGCGGCGAGAATCGCTTGGCGGTCGGCGGCGTTTCCAGGGCGCTTGAGCCACATCAGGACCACGTGATCAATGGTGCCAGCGGGTGCGGGCGGGGCGATGGTGGCACAGGAAGCCAGGACGAACGAGAGGGCGATGGCGGCGAGGGATTTCATGGTGGATCGGCAGTGTGGGATTGGGGTGTGGATTTGATGGGGATTCAGAAAAAGAACCCGCCGCGTTTTTTGCGTTTGTAGGAACCGTCGCCCACGGAGAGGACTTCGATGCGGGTGGTGGTTAGACCTTGGTCGTGGAAACCGAGTTTTGTGGCGGCCCGCGGAGTGACATCGAGGACGCGGTTGGGAATGAACGGGCCGCGGTCGTTGATGCGGATTTTGACGGACCTGCCGTTGTCGAGGTTGGTGACTTTGATGAAACAGGGGAGGGGCAGGGTCTTGTGGGCACCGGTGAGGTGCCAGGGCATGACCTTTTCGCCGAGCGAGGTGGTGCCGCGTTGGAGGCCTAGCAGGGTGGATTCATTGTACCAGGAACAAGTGCCGGTTTCCTCGAAGTCGAGCGCGGCAGCCACGCTCATCGGCTGATAGTGCTGGCCGCGGACCGTGTAGGAGCGGGTCATGTAGCCGTCATGGCCACCGGGATAGGAGCAGGAGGCAAGCAGGGCCATGAGTCCGCACCTGCAAAGGAGTGAAGAACTCCGGAGGAATGCCGCTGGGATCATGGTGGGGACGGGGTGCTTGGAAAGCACGGCGGTGAGTCACTTGCGCTCGCGGATGATTTGAAGGGTGGTGGCCACCTTCTCCTTCATTTCCTTGCCGGGTTTGAACTTCACGGTGGCGCGGGCGGGGATGGGCACGTCATTGGCGGGGTTCTTGGGATTGCGCCCGATCTTGGCCTTCGTTTCGCGGACTTGGAAGGTGCCGAAATTGCGCATCACCACGGTGTCGCCCTGACCCAGGGACTCGGTGATTTCATCAATGAGAGTCTGGACCACTTCAAGAATGTCCTGCTGGGTGAATTCAAAGCCCTTGGTTCCAAGTTGGTCGGTGATTTTGACGGCGAGGTCGCGTTTGGTGATGGTGGCCATAAGAGAGGAACGTTGGGGAAATTCGGTTTACGGCCGGATTGAACAATTGCCGGAACCGCTTTGTCCCGTCAAAAATCGATTTATTTGCAATGCGTTACATCTCGCCATGCGCCGAGGTGCCGAGGACCTCCGAAGTGGTGCGGAAGTGAGTTTTGGCCGCTTTGCCAAGCGCCTCCCGACCATGCCGCGCGACCAGTTCGCGGCCGGCCTGGATCACGGCGGCTGATGCGCCGAGCGGGAGTTTGACGCCGCAGGCACCTGAGGTTTTGTCGATCCAATCGATGAAGCGCTCGCGGGCGAGGATCGACGCGGCGGCCACCGCGGTATCGGACTCGCCCTTGGTGCGTTGTTCCAGACCGATGGTGAGGCCTTTTTCGCGGAGGGCGCGTTGGAGGACTTCCGGCCGGGCGAATTGGTCGCTCAGCGCCCGCGGACAGCCGGGCCGGGCGGCGGCAAGTTTTTCAATGACCCGGGCATGTCCCCACGCTAACAGGCGGTTGAGATTGCCAAACGAGGTGTGCATCTCGTTATAGCGTTCCGGGCCGATGGAAACGACCTCCGTGGTGCAGCCCGGCGTGGCGCGGATGGCGGCGGCGAGCTGGCGGATGCGGGCGGCGCTGGTAACGCGTTTGGAGTCCATGATGCCGGCCTCGATCAAGCGCCGGGTAATCGTCGCGTCGGTGTAGGCGCCGGCGATCACCAGCGGTCCGAAAAAATCGCCCTTGCCGCTCTCGTCGATGCCGAAGTGGGGCTCGAACTTGTCGGGCTCGAGGATTTCCTCATAGCCAAGCCGCGCCTCGCCGAGCACTTCGGGTTCGAGTGTGAAGCGGATGAAGTCCCCGGTGTCCTTACCCTGCACCAGCACCTTGGGTCCTTTTTGATAGACCGTGACGTTGAGCTTGCCCTTGCGGGCTGAGAACAGCGCATGAGGTTTGGGCTCGAAATCATAGCCTTGGCGCTCCAGCACGTGGCGGAGAGTCTCCGCCTGCCGGGCCGTGAGCGGTGCGGTGTAGCTGGTCACCCATTGAGACTCGGAATTCGAGACGCCGGAATCAAGCGGGGACTGCGCGCGTCACTCGGCGATCACAAACATGGCGCCGAAGTGGTTGCTTTCGACGGGTTTGTCCGGGTTGGCGGCCATCTGGGAAATGCCACCGTCCAGGAAGAGCGCGTTGCGGCAACCGAGCTTGAGGAAAAGCCCGGCGAAGTCCCAGAAGTTGACGACTTGGCCGCGCTCCGTGATGGCGAAAACGATGCGGCCCTTGTGATCGACGCCCGTGCCGTTGCGGTGCAGTTTGTTAGGAGAGTCGTCCTTGAACGCGGGGTGTCGTTGGCCTTCGGTTAGCAGGATGGGTCCGGATTGGATGGCGCATTCGAGCCAGCGGGACGACATGAGGCGCAATTCGCCGGCGCGCTGCCTGAAGGATTCCGAGGGGCTGATGAAGGCTTGTCGTTCGGAGCCCGCGCCTTCGATTCGGAAGACGCCGTTGGGTTTGAGGAAGAAGTTTCCCGGGGCGTCTGCCAGGTTGAGTTCGTGCAGGGTTTTGCGGTTTTCGACATGCAGGCCGCTGGGAATGCCGCCGGGTTCGAAGATGCCGGCGTTCATCAGGAACCTGACGGTTTGCCCGCGTTTGCCGAAAGCCGCCTGGACTTGATCGAAAGTTCGATAGGGAACGCCTTGTTGGTCTTTCCAGACGACTTGGATTTGTTTCGGGGTGGCGCGGACCACCCGGAAACGCGAACCTGCATGTTCGATGCGTTCTTCAGTGACCGTCGCGCTCATGGCGGCTGCGGCCAGTGAAAGAAGAAGCGCGGAGCCGCGGATCACTTTGTGGGAATCGAATCGTGGACTTGTCCGAGGGCGAGCACGGTGAAGGCGGTGACGAGCACCGGGTTGGATTCCATCCAGCGGCCGTTGTCATTCACCCACGAGCCGTTTTCGCGTTGGCTGGCGAGCAGTTTGCTGGCGAGTTCGTTGCGCCAATCGACTTCCTTGCCGTTTTCGAGTTTGAGCAGGTTGATGTTGGCGGCGGTGAGGGCCTTGGACATCGTCTGATAGTAATAATACATTCCCTGGGTGCCCATGCCGGGGTTTTCATCGAGCGTGTAGTTTTTGCCGAGCCATTCCTTGACGGCGATCACGCGCGGATCGTCGGCGCTGACCTTGGCGTAGATGAAGGACAGCAGGCCGGCGTAGGACATCGATCCGTAGGAGCGCAGGGCGGTGCGGCCTTCCGGGTTTTTTTCGTCGCCGGCTTTGGATTCAAACGGGGAGTAGGCGAAGCCGCCCTTGTTTTTGGGATCGTTGGAGGCCCATGGTTGATCGTTGGTCTCCTCCAGGTTCTGGCAGCGCGAGAGGAACTTGACGGCGGCGTCCCAATCGAGGTCCGGTTGATCGCCGTGGTTGCCGTCTTCGATCACCTTCTTGGACAGCGCGAGGGCCTCGATGGCGAGGTAGGTGTTGGATAGATCCGAGTGTTCCTTTTTCGAGCCGTAGCCGACGCCACCGTCATTCGCGTTGTCGGTTTCCTTTTTCTGGTCGAGGTCCCATTGGTTATCGATGAGGTGCTTGCGGGCTTTGACCACGGCAGGCTCGTAACTTTTGCGGTTGGCGGCCATGAGGGCGGTCACGGCGGTGGCGGTGTTATAAACCGAGAGGCCGCGGTTGTAGATGCCGCCGTCCTCCTTTTGTTGGGAGAGCAGCCAGGTGAAGCCTTTTTCGACAGGCTCGGGAAACTTGGCGGAGGTGTCGAGGTTGGGATCGCGGACGATGGCGTTGAGGGCCAGCGCGGTGAAGGCGGGCAATTCGCCGTCATCCCAGTTGCCTGCGGGTTTCTGTTGGGTTTTGAGCCAGCTGTTGCCGCGGGCGATGGACTGACGGATTTCCTGACGGAGGGATTCGTAGCGGTTAGAGCTTTCGGCGCTCGCCGTGACGAGGGTCGCGCCGAGGAGGATGAGTGGAGTGAGTGCTTTCATGGTTTTGCGAGAGGTCGGGTGGTGGAATAGGGAGTGATGATGAGGGTGACGGGCGTTCCGACGGGCGGGATCTGTTTGGGAGTTCCGACCCAGACGGTGTCGGTCTGATTGTCGGTGCTGGCGTAATTGATGAGGGCGGCGGGGGCGATGCAGATTGAGGTGATGTCACCGGTCATTTCCGGGACGAATTTGCCCTCATAGAAATCCGCTCCGCAATAGAGCCACGGGCTTGGCGGCATGGGGGTGCCTTTGGTGGAGTTCTGAAGCCACTCGTTGATGGGGACGCGGCGGGTTTTGCCATTGTCGTCCCATTCCACGTCGAGGGCGATCCTGGCGCCTGCTCTGACTGCCGCAGGCACATCGGGATAGAGTCCGGTCATGTGGCCGGTTTCGTCGATCGTGGAAAACAGCTCGCGGGACGGGGGGAAGCGCAGCAGCGTGAATGCCAGGTTGAGGTGGACGGAGGAAATTTCCGTGAGCAGGAGGGCTTCATGGATTTTGCCATGTTGCAGCACGATGAGGTATTCGAGCAGGCCCTCGGACATGTTGACCTTGGTGGGAAAGCGGATTTCCCGGTTTTTTTGGTCGAGGGTGACATTGCCGATCTGATAGCGGAATTCATCGAGTTTGCGCACTTGCGGCTGCGTTGGATCGGCCGGTTGGAGATCGGTTGGCGGCGCAGCCGGCTTGACATCCGGAGTTGTCTCGGCGGCGGGCCGGTCCTGGGCGAATGCCAGCGACGAACCTGCGAAAACAAGGGGGATGAGATGCCGAATCATGCGTGAGGTAGCGTGTGGGGGTTGAGCGTTGCGGAGAAGGAACGTTCAAACGATCGGAGAATTTAGAATATTGCGCAAATTATTCATCCTTCACCGGCGGGCGGTTGAGCCGGGTCCCCAGTTCATGCCAGTCGAGGCGGGTGATGCGGCTGTTGAGCGCCTCCAGCAGGTTGTCATTCTTCGCCAAGGCGGGCGGCGTATGCGAAGTGGCATGGCCGAGATCGCTGCGGACGATCAAAAACACCGATTTCAGGAGGTCGTCATGCAGGGATTTCGGCGAGGTGAGGGTGAACGAAAGCACTTTGGTGGAGAGCGAGTGCTTGGTGGGCCCGGCGAGCCAGAGGGCGACGGGGGCCGCGCTGGACGCGCTTGAGTTGCTGCGTCCTGCGGTGACGGTAACGGTGACTTTGAGGATTCCCGCCGAAGCACGTTCCAAATCCCGGGCGGTTTGTTCGAGAATCGGTGCCAGGGTGGTGGCGGATTTTTTGCCGGTCCCGGCATGCAGGGTGATGGCGATGGCCTTGGCGGGATGGGTGTTCCAGTCCGGCAGGGTGGGACGCAGGCGCTTGATCGAGGCGATGGCGGCAGTGGCTTGGGCTTCGTCGGGTTTTCCCATGTCGAGCGCCCGTTCCCACGCAAGCAGAGCCCGATGAAACTCTCCCTCGACCTCAAGCAGGACGGCCAGATTGATCAGGTGTCCGGCACCCTTTGGCGCGAGGTCGCTGTATTCCCGGAGAGTCGGCGGGGTGGCGAGATCGCCGAGCACCATGGCCGGCTTGAGCTCCTCGACGGGTGCCGCGGGCGGGGGATTTTTCACGATCGCAGGCACCGAAACCGCATCGTCCGGATGATCCGCTTGCGGCAGGGACGATTCCAAGCTGGCGCGGATTTCTGCCAGTTTCGCTGCGGATGGAGGCGTCAGAAAGTCAGCGTAGCGGGTCCCATACCACCAGACGCCGCCGCTCACGGCGAGGGCGAGAAACAGGACCAAGGGGATCGGGACGCGCACGCCGGGAAGCTGGCGCGGGCATCTGCCGTGGGAAAGCGAAAATCGTTACCCTCTCAAACAAAACGCCCCAACCGGAAGCCGGGTGGGGCGCTGGTGAAAATATCGGCCTGACGAATCAGTTTGCGGGTTTGACGAGCAAGGCGCGCTTGCCGACGCGGCTGCGGAGGTAGTGCAGCTTGGCGCGGCGCACTTTGCCACGGTTGGTGACTTCGATCTTGGAAATCCGCGGCGTGTGGACCGGGAACACACGCTCCACCCCTTCGCCGTAGGAAATCTTGCGCACGGTGAACGCCGCGTTCACCCCGGCACCGCTGCGGGCGATGACCAGGCCTTCGAAAATCTGGATCCGCTCCTTGCCACCTTCCACCACGCGGCAATGGACCTTCACGGTGTCGCCCACATTGAATGGATTGACGTCTTGTTTCAACTGCTCTTGCTCGATCTTATTGATGATGTTCATGGGCTCCTCCTTCGCGGAAAATGGCTGTGGTTTGCGGGGCGGGGCGGGGTGCCCTAGCGCGCGGGGCGGCAGAGCTACCCGATCGAATTTGCAATTGCAACCGTGAAATCGCCCCAAATGTGAGACATCCTGATCCCACCCCCGGATTTCCTTGAAAAAGCACCTAGCTCCAATCCCCACGATCATGAAATAAGTCAGCCCGGCGGCGGCGAAGGCTGAGCGCCGGACGAAGAGCACGCGGGTGTCATTGCCAGTGCCTAGATTTTCAATGACACGGATTGGCTGGCCGACGGTGAGGGCGGGCAGGCTGGGCGTTTGAGTGTGACAATCCAACTGAAGAACAGGGCGGCGAAGAATGCAGTGAACCATTTCATCGGATTTCCGAGTGGCCGGAGACGGGCATCGGATGGAGGCATCGTGCTCATGGCATGCGAACCGCGAATCCGGGCCACATCCGGCAGTGCAATGTTTTTGGTGGGCTCGTGCGGGCCTTTCGAGCAAAACCAAGGCGCGGCTGCTATTTCCGAATGCGGAATGGCGGCTGCATTTCCCGCTGGAATTTCCATGGGTTGACTTCTCGACAGCGGGCTGTTTGACGCAAAACATGCCGTCCGAATCTCGAAATCAACTCCAGGTCCACGCTCGTGAACCGCCGCCTAATGCTTCGCACTATCAGACCATGACGACATCCTGCCATTCCTCCACCCGCCGGGCGTTCCTCCGCAACGGCGTGTTGCTCGTCGGCGGCGCGCCGCTGGTGGCACGCGCCTCCGCCGCAGAACCCGCGGGCAAACTCTTCTCCGCCATGGGCATCGCGGCCCCGCTCGACCGGGCGGCGGCCCTCAAGGCGCAAGGCGCGCAGTTTCTAACCGCAGGCACCGGCGATTTCCTGGCACCCGACCAGCCGGACGAGGTGTTTGCGAAAAACCTCGCCAAACTCGCCGCGTCGCCGTTGCCGGTGCTCGCCTGCAATGGCTTCATCCGGCCCAAACACCTGCGCTGTGTCGGCGCGGAGGCCAATCACGATCAGATTCTGGAGTGGTCTGAAACCGCATTCCGCCGCTTGCAACAAGCGGGCGGGAAATTCATCGTCTTCGGCAGTGGGGGATCTCGCGCCCTGCGCGACGGGTGGACCAAGGCACAGGCCGATCCGCAGTTCGTCGCGCTGCTCAAACGCATGGGGCCGCTCGCGGAAAAACACCGAATCACCGTCGCCGTCGAACAACTCCAGGCCTCGGAGTGCAATTACATCAACCGCATCGGCGAGGGCGCCGCGCTGATCCGCCAGGCCGGCCATCCCAACGTCCGCCTGTTGGCGGATCTCTATCACATGGCCCGCATGGGCGACACCCCGGCCGATCTCAAGGCGGCGATGGATGTCGTCGCCCACGTCGAGATCGCCGAGAAGGCGCAGCGCACCTACCCGGGTGTCAAGGGCGACGACTTCCGGCCGTTTTTCCGCGTCCTGCGCGAGGCCGCCTATCAGGGAGCGGTCAGCATCGAAGGGCAGGGCAACGACGGCCAGGTTGGTCCCGCCTTCAGGGAAATCGCCCAACAAGCCGCCGCAGCCGTCTAGCCATCCACTCTAACGACTAACGCTGAGGGTTCGCCGCCCGGATGTCTGAGCTTCCTTGGGCAAGCCCTGCGCTTGCTGAAATCCATCGGCCTGCCAAAGTGAACCCATGGGATTGCGCGCGCTCGGAGATTCGGCCTGGCTTTTCGAGGCCGGAGGGAATGACCCGCGGGCGCGCCTGGAGCTGGTGTTGAAGTTGTCACAATTGCTCGACGAGCAGCGGATACCGGCGGTGCGCGATGTGGTTTCGTCGTTCGCTTCGGTGGCGGTTCACTTCGATCCCTCGGATGGGCAACCGGTGCTCGCATGGTTGCAAACTTTGCCGCCACCGGGCGCTGAGAGGGTGGGGCCGATGGCTGCCCGGACGGTGACCGTGCCGGTGGTTTATGGCGGCGACGACGGGCCTGACTTGGAAGCGGTGGCAACCCTGCTGGGCCGCAGCCCGGAGGATGTCATCAAGCTCCACAGCGAGGCTGACTACACCGTGGCGGCACTCGGATTTTCGCCGGGTTTCCCATATTTGTTAGGTCTGCCCGGGGAATTGCAAATCCCGCGGCGCGCCACGCCCCGGAAAGTGGCGGCGGGATCGGTGGCGATCGGCGGGAATCAAGCCGGGGTTTATCCATTCGAATCGCAGGGCGGCTGGCAGGTGCTCGGGCGCACCGCGCTGGACTTATTCGACCCCGCCCGCCCGGAGCCGGCGTTGCTGCGGACGGGGGATCGGGTGCGCTTCGTGCCGGCACAACGCGTCCAACCCGACATCCGATCAGCCCTGCCGCCCGTCATTGTGAAAAGCGGGATCGAGATTGCCGATCCCGGCGCGTTCACCACCGTGCAGGATTTGGGGCGGCCGGGCTATCAGTCGCTCGGGGTCTCACCGGGCGGGGCCGTGGATCCGGTGGCGGCCCGGGTGGCAAATCGCCTGGTTGGAAATCCCGACGACGCCGCAGTCCTGGAGTGCTGCATGCGGGGCCCGGTGCTGCGTTTTTGCGCGCCCGCGCGGGTGGCGTTCCTCGGGTGGGTGGATGCCCGCTGTGGCCGGCCGATGGAACTGGCTGGCGGCGGGGAAATCGATTTGCGCGGACCGATGAGCTCGTTGCGCGGCTACGTTGCCATCGCCGGCGGCATCGACCTGCCATGGGTGTTAGGGAGTCGGGCCACGGATGTGCGGGCGGGATTCGGAGGCTGGCAGGGACGGACCTTGCAAGCGGGGGATTGCCTGCCCATCGGCCCGCCGCGCGAGGGTCCCCGGCCGGGAAACTGGTGGGTCGGCTGGCCGCTGGCGGAGGTTGCGGGTCGGCCGCTCGAGCTGAGATTTCTGCCAGGAATCCAGGCCGGATGGTTTCACAAGCGCGCATTGGAACGCTTCCGTGGGGCGCTCTATCAAATCAGCCCGATCTCCGACCGGACGGGTGTGCGGCTTGACGGACCGGTGCTGGATTTGGAGGAACCCCGCGAGTTGGTGTCGCAGCCGGTGGTGGCGGGTTCGGTGCAGGTGCCGCCGGATGGCCAGCCGATCGTGTTGCTGGCGGAGCGCCAGACGATTGGCGGCTACCCGCAGATCGGGCAGGTGATTTCCGCGGATTTACCCAAATTGGCGCGGGCGTGGCCGGGAACCCGCCTGCGGTTTCGCGAGGTTGGTTTGGACGAGGCGCGCGCGGCCTGGCACGAACAACAACGCGATTTCGGGTTTCTGCGCGGCGGCCTGGATTTCCGGCATTGAGAAGCGTTCTTCGTCCCGACGGGACGGATCATTGCAGCCCGGCACGGGATGGCGGATTCATAATTTCAGAGATCCTGATCCGGTCGGAAAATGATCCCGCCCACCGCCCACCGCTCACCGCTCACCGCTCACCGCCCACCGCCCACCGCTCACCGCTCTCTGCTCTCTGCTCTCTGCTCTCTGCTCACTCGGCGTAAAAGGTGAGGTTGGGTTTGGCGGTTCCGCGCCAGTTCAACAAGCCCTTGCTCCAGGCCCAGACGAGGCCTTCGCCGAGCAGCAGCAGGAAGAGCATGGCCACCAGAAACGCCCCGACCGACAGCTTGAGGAATGCCACGGCGAATGGGAGCAGAAAGACCGTTTCCACATCGAACAGCAGGAACAGCAGGCCAAACAGATAGTATTGGGAATGAAAGCGCGTTTGCCGATCGGCGAGCGGGTTCACGCCGCATTCATAGAGCGCGTTCTTTTCCTTGCCGCGTTTGATCGGGGTGAAAAAGGTCATCCACAGGCGGGCGAGGATCAGCGAGCCGACGGGCACCGCCAGCGCCACGCCGAAGAAGATGAGAACCGGAAGATAGGGGTGATTTATGAACGGAGCGGGCTAGTCCACAAAGTGCAGAATATGGCGGGTCTAAAGCCATTTCCGCGCACCGGTGGCGGGGCATGCGGCGGATTTTTGCACGGAGCCGGGACAATGAAACCTTTGAATCCCATCTTCCGCACCGGAAACTATCAAAAACCTAACGTTCCGTGTGGCTCATTTCTCGCCGAAACAGAACAGGTGCTTGTCGCTCCGCAGGATCAGGCGGCCGTCCACACCGACTGGAGAGGCGATCACGCCCTCCTCCAGCGGATGCGATTTGACGTCCGTCAGGCCCGCGTCCCCGATCTGTCCGCTGACCAGTATCCCGTCTTCACGCACACAGAAAAAGCGGTCGCCCGCGACAACCGGCGACGAGTAGTAAACCTGGGCCGCCTTCGGCAAGGTTGAGTCCCACAGGCGCTTGCCCGTCTTGGCGTCCAGACAGGTCAGTCGGCCGCGCTGCGGACCGCCATCCTTGAGTACGTATACCTTGCCCTCGTGCAGCACCGGGCTCACCGCGTCCGCACCGCAGTCGTCGTCCCGCCACGCCCAGTGGCTTTCCGACACATCGCCGCGGCCATCCAGGCGGATCGCCGCCAGCGAGTCCCCGCGCTTGAAAGGCACCACCGCCAGCCCGTCGCCGACCACGGCCGAGGCGATCACCCGCTGCGTGGCGGTGCGCTTGGGATTGAAGCCGCCGCACTCCCACACCAGTTTGCCGGTGGCCGCGTCATGCGCCGTCAAATGATCCGCGCCCCAGGTGACGATGAGCTCCGCGCCATTGACCTTGACCACATGCGGCGTGGTGTAGGCGTCCCCAGACTCTTCGCCGGTCTGGTATTTTCGCGGAGTTTTCCAAACCTCGTTGCCGGTCTTCCGGTCGAGCGAAACCAGGTAAGACTCACCGCCGGTCTGCATCACCGCGATCACCACCCGGCCGGCGGCGAAAACCGGCGAGGTTCCTTGATCCCACCAGAGCGTGTCCTTGCCATATTTTTGTTGGAGATTGATCTGCCACCGGACTTTGCCTTCGAGGTCGAGGCAGGCGACGGTTCCCGATTTGAAATAGACGACAACCACCTCACCGTCGGTGACCGGAGAGGAGTTCGCCGCGCTTCCGACCCGCTGGCCCCGCCCCGGAGTCAAGGATCCGAACGTCCGCCGCCACAACTCCTTGCCTGCGGCATCGAACGCCAGCAGCCCGTCTTGATCGCCAATCGGGCTGGTGACATACACGCGGTTTTCCCAGACGATGGGGGTCGAACAACCGCGGCCCGGGAGTTCGGTCTTCCATAACAATTTCCCCGCCAGGTCCAATGGCGGTTGTTTTCCAGTGACCGCGCCGTTGCCGCCGGCCCCCCGCCAAGCCGGCCAGTTCTCCGCCGTCAGCGGACCCGCCAGAACACCCAGGACCATCAAACTCCATCCGAAAGCATGCGTTTTCATCGTGCCCTCATACATCACGACACACCCTTATCACGCAAGCAAAAGCCGCAATTTCGCTTTTTTTCAGCGTGCGTGGACGGCAATCCCCGAGGACGAGGACGGAAACCTGGGGAAGCCGCGGGCGGACACGTTCCGCCCCTCCGTGGGTGCCGCTGACAGGCCGAAGCGGGCTGTCAATCGATGCTTGCCAGCGACGCAGCGCCTGCTAGTCTGTCAGTACGTTTGATCTCGTTTGATCGGGCTATTTCACACCAACCACACAATCCAACCCACCCATATGAAAATTGCCAAGCTCGTCATTGTTGCCGCCGCCGCATCGTTTCTCGCAGCTTCCTGCTGCCCAAGCGCCGCACCGGCTCCAGCTCCGGCCCCCATGCAGAGCAAGTAAATTCCAAGCTCACCCGCCCGGTCCCTCGCAATGAGGGGCCGGGCGTTTTTGTTGCGGAGCAGGGCCGGGATTTTCACGATTCCTCAGCAAGCGCCACGTAACGGGACTCGTGGATCACCGCCGGCTTGGCACCACTGAGGATCCGCCACCATTCCCACATGCAACCCAGAGTGATCACCGCCACAAAGCATAGGAATACTGTCACCACGGCGATATCGAGACGGGCGTTGAACAAGGCGGTTTCTACCGCTTTCAGATTTGCCGCCGGCACTCCGGCCGCCAACTGGGCCTCCAGCCTGCCAATCGCGGGCAGAAACCCGGCGGCCTTGGGCGAGAAAATCTTCATCCACCCCGCCGCGAATGTCACCGTCGTGAGGAACACCAGCGGCACCAGTGTCACCCAGCAGTATCGCGCCTTGCCGGACTTGATCAGAAGGGTAGTGCCCAGGCAGAAGGCGATCACCGCGAGCAACTGGTTTGAGATGCCGAAAATCGGCCACAGGCTCTTGGCGATGCCTTCGGGATCGATCGCTCCCTGATAGAGGAAAAACCCCCACGCGGCGACCAGCAGTCCGGTGGCGGTGATGTTGCCCAGCCAGTTGTTCGTCTCCCCCAGCGGTTTCCAGAGGTGGCCCAGCAGGTCCTGAAGAATGAAGCGCCCCACCCGCGTGCCCGCATCCAGCGTGGTCAGGATGAACAAGGCCTCGAACATGATGGCGAAGTGATACCACAGCGAGAGCGCCGTCTTGCCGGGAATCACCTTGGCAAACATCGAGGCCATGCCGACGGCGAAGGTCGGCGCGCCGCCGGTGCGGCCGATGATGGTCGGTTCCTGGAGGTTGTCCGCCAGCGTTTGCATTTCCGCTAGGGTCACCTGATAGGTCGGCCCGTAGGCGTTGATTTTTTGGATCTGGGCCGCGACGGCCACCGGATCGCCCGGATTGATCGGGGAATTGATGGCGAGATATTGGCCCGGCGGCAGGGCGCTGGCGGCGATGATGGCCATCAGGGCGACCAACATCTCGGTGATCATCGCGCCGTAGCCGACCAGCCGGATATCCTTTTCCCGGGCCAGCAGCTTGGGAGTGGTGCCCGAGGCGATCAGGGCGTGGAAGCCGCTGATCGCCCCGCAGGCGATGGTGATGCAAACAAACGGGAACACCGGCCCCGGTATCACGAAGCCGCTGCCATCGATGAACTGGGTCACCGCCGGCATCCGCAGCGGCGGCATGGCGATGACGATGAAAACCCCGAGCACCGCCACCGTGCCGAGTTTCATGAAGGTGCTGAGGTAATCGCGCGGAGCTAACAATAACCACACCGGCAGCACCGAGGCCGCGAATCCGTAAATCATGATCGCCCAGGCGAGGGTCGGCGCATCCAGCCGCAGCGCCTGGTTCCAACTCTCCGGCAGATACTTGCCGGCCACCACCGCGAGCAGCAGACCCGCCACGCCAAGGACGGAAGCGCCCGTCACCCGCATCGCGCCGGTTTTGAGCAGCAGTCCCATGGCCATGGCCAGTGGAATCGTGGCGGCGATGGTGAATAAACCCCACGGGCTTTCCGCCAGGGCCTTGACCACCACCAGCCCGAGCACCGCCAGCAGGATCGTCATGATCGCTAACAGCGAGATCATGGCGATGACGCCGACGAAGGGGTTGATCTCCTCCTTGAGCATCTGGCCCAGCGACTTGCCATCGCGCCGCATGCTGGCGAAGAGCACCACCGCGTCATGCACGCCGCCGCCGAGTGTGGCGCCTATCAGAATCCACAGGGTGCCCGGCAGGTAGCCAAACTGCGCGGCGAGCACCGGCCCGACCAGCGGCCCGGGACCGGCGATGGCGGCGAAATGGTGGCCGAAAACCACCCACCGCGGCGTGGGCACGAAATCCTTGCCATCCGCCCGCGTCACCGCCGCCGGGGCGCGCGTCGCGTCGATGGTGAGCACCTTGGCCATCAGCCACGCGCTGTAAAACCGATAGGCCACCGCGAAGGTGCAGACTCCCGCGACCACCAGCCACAGCGCGTTAACCGGTTCGCCGCGCTGGAACGCGGCGATGGCCACCGCGAACGCACCGAGTGCGGCCACCGCGGTCCACATGATAAATCGGATCAATCCGGACATCGTGCGGGAGCAATAGGGGGCCGGATTCGTCCTGCCAAGGAAGGAATAAGATGATGACGGTTTTACTTCAGGGCGGTTGCCCGGAAATCAGCCATGGTCGATGTTCATTGGCGATTTAAGAAAATACTAGACATTGGCCTCCGTTTTGGCAGTTTCAGCCTGCCATGGAAACACTGATGACCAAATCCGCCCTCGTTGTCGACCACCTCGTCCTAC
>CAMBPB010000018.1 GCA_945869465.1 Prosthecobacter debontii | reverse complement strand
CGAGTGCTTTGCCTTCGTTCTGGAGCAGCAGTTCGCGGCTGGAGGCCGGGACCACGCCACCTTGGTTGCCGGCGAGCGCCTGTTGCTGGGCAAGGGTGCCGCCCC
Organism: Prosthecobacter debontii; assembly: GCA_945869465.1. GTDB lineage: Bacteria > Verrucomicrobiota > Verrucomicrobiia > Verrucomicrobiales > Akkermansiaceae > Luteolibacter. The sequence goes on along the minus strand of CAMBPB010000018.1, from coordinate 40,916 downwards.
CGCCGGCCTGGGCGCTGAGCTCGGCGGCGCGGCGGTTGAGTTGGCCAATCCGATCGTTTTCATTCACCGGCTCGTCCGTGGTGGCAGGCTTGGCGGTGGCGGCCTGCGGGCCTTTTCTGGGTTCGGGTTTCGCGCTCTGCAAATTGGTCGGTGTCGGGATCTGCAGGGTGTCTTGCTTGGCGCGGTGGCGAACGATCGACAATCCGGCCAAGCCAGCGGCCACCAAGGTGAGCCCAAGGATCAGGGCGAACGTCGCCACCCAAGATCTGTTCGCGCGGCGTGGTTTTCCCACCTTGCCAACCTTGGCTGCTTTTCCGACTTTTTCGATCGAGACGGTGGCTTGGGTGACGAGATTTTTGGCAGGGATTGGAGGGGCGGCACCCACCGAGGCGGCGAGCATTTCGCGGGCTTCCTGCAAGGTGGTGGTGGCAGCCGCGCCGCGGAGCCACTTGATCCACGCCCCGAGACCAAGGCCGGCCTGATCGCTCACGACTTGGCCACGCCAACCCATGATTTCCTCGGTGAAGGTGATAATCGATTCGAGCCCGCGGGATTGGTGGTCGCCGCCCAGCCATTTGAGTGGGGAAATCCAGAACGTGAGGCCCCGGCCGCTTGGCTCGTTGCCAACGATGATCGTGGGCAGCTCGGTTTCCACCCAGACGGCTTCCTCGGCGAGCGCATCGGAGAGCAGTTCGCAGACCTCCAACGCCTGGATAATCACTTGGGTGGCATCCTCGGCGGATAGCGGGCCACGCTCGATGATCGGCTGGAGCGACTCGCCCTCGATCCATTCGGTGGCGATGAAAGGCATGCCATCGACGGGATCGCAGCCGCCGCAAATGACCGAGCGCAAGGCCGGGTGCCGCAACCCGGCGAGTCGGCCGACCCCGATCACGTAGGCGGTTTGCTCGTCGGCATGCAAACCCCCGCCATCCGCGCCGAATGGGAAAAAGCGGCGCACTGCCACCGTCCGCCCGGTTTCCGTGTCCAAGGCACGGAAAACCACTCCCGATGGGTCTTGGACAATCAGATCTTCGATGTGGAAACGCCGGATCACTGGCTGCCTTTTATCACAAAATCACCCAGTGGCAAAGCCCTGCTTGGGCACTGCCGGACGAATTGCCGAGCATTGGGCAAGGGGTGCGAAAACGACCTCCGGAAAACGCTGCGGCTGATGAAAATCGGGCGCTTCGCCCCCAAGATCCGCGGCGCTGAGGAATCTCTGCTCCGGGGATTCGAGAATCATCGTCACGTTGACCCGCGATCTGGGCCCGAAATCCAGCCGGGCCTTGAGCAGACCGAGCGGAATGGCCATCGCCGCGAGCCACTCGCCTTGCGGCCCGATGTCGGAGAAGGTCGCCACTTCCGGCATGGCGATGTCAATTTCCTCCTCCCGCACGCGGGGCGCGGTGAATTCGCAGGACCACCACGCGCCGTTAGACGCGAGGTTGAATTCGAAATAGCGGCCGCTCAGCGGATCGGCGATAAATAATTCCGCGACATCATGACGCCAGAGCTCGGCCTGGAATGCGCCGGGGCGGGCCAGCGGATGGAGTTTCGCCGGCTTGCGGTGGTGCGCGACGAACCACAGGTGCCGGTCATCCGCAGTTAGAGAATAGGCGGCGGGCGGATTCACGGGGGTGCCATGCCAGTCCTTTTCCAGACCGAGCATCGGCACGTCCAGTCCGCCCCAATGCAGAGATTTCGGAGCGGTGAAAATCGTCATCGCGGGCAGTTTGGGCGGTGGGCTTGTGCTGTCGAGACAGGAAAATCCTTTGATCTCCAAGCGCGGCGTCCGCGGCGAAAAAAAATCGTGAAAATCATCGCCTTGCGCCAAAGCGTTCCCTAAACATCTCCGCAGAAACACCGTTCATGGCCCGCATCCGACCCGGTTTTTACAGCACAATCGAATACATCGGCCCTCGCCCGCAGAAGCCGAAACGCCCGAACTTCTTCGGAGGATGGGTCATCGTTGCAATTTCCGTGGGAATTGGCTGTTGGTTCGGCCGGCCCTTGATTCCCTTCCTCAAGGCGGCGCAGGAAAACGTTTCCAGCGAACAGGCGGCCTCCCTCATTTCCTCGCTTGAAGCATCCGGCAGCCCCGCGGCCAAACTCGCCGCCGCCGCTCTCGCCCATTCCGGCGAGCACATCGTTTTCGATCCCTCCTACTACAAAATCGCCTACCCCAATGGCGATGTGGCACCCGGCAAAGGCGCGGCGGCCGATGTGATCATCCGCTGCTTCCGCAAACTCGGCATCGATCTTCAAAAGGAAGTGCATGAGGACATGGCCGGCCATTTCCGCCACTACCCGCAATTGTGGGGCGCATCCACACCGGATACCAATATCGACCACCGCCGGATCGCCAACCTGCAACGCTTTTTCGAACGCAAGGGCGAAACCCTCACCCCGACCCGCGATCCGGTGGATTACCGCCCGGGAGACATCGTGATCTGGTCGCTGGCCAATGCGGACCAGCACGTCGGCATCGTCGTTCCCGGCCCCGGCACCCGGGCGCAGGAAGCGTGGGTGGTCCACAACATGGGCGCGGGAATGAAGTGGCAAGCCGTTCTTTTCGACTACAAAATCGAAGCTCATTTCCGTTATCCCGCAGCGGCGGAGGCCGCTACGGTTCAGGCAACGGCGATCCCTCCATCGCCCGCTCCATAACAACGGCGAATCAGCGCCGGGGTCTCGCCGACAGATAAATCCCCTTGTCCGGGCTTTGCGGATGCCGGAAGCTTTTCCCATGAAAACGCGCGAACTCGCCGTGTCGGGTCTTCTAATCGTTTCCGCCCCCCTCCTCCATGCCAACGGCGGCGGCTATTTCCGCGGCGGCGTGGAACATGCGGGCGATGTCGCGGGTTTCGAACCCAAAGCCACCGAAAACATCCGCATCCTCGACGAAAAACTCACCGTCAGCCTCGGCCCGAAGGAGGCCGATGTGGAAGTCCGCTACCTGATGCGCAATGAGACGGACAAGAAGGTCAAGGTGCGCTTCGGGTTTCCGGTGGAGGAGTCGTTTAACCGGGATCTCATGGAAACCGTGGGCGACGAAAAGAAACTTCCGGATGGGAAAAAACTCGCCTATTGCAGGAACTATCAGATCACGGCGGCGGGAAAGACGATCAAGGCGACCTGGCAGGGAGAAGTCAGGAATACCAGAAGCCCGCAATTCAAGGGCGTCGCCGGTTGGTTGATCTCGGAGATCACCTTCGCGGCCAATGAGGAAATCCCGGTGATGATCCGGTTTCAGAGCGCGTATTCATTGACGGAATGGAGCGTGAGTGACAATGGCTCCCGCTCGGCCGCCATGTTCCGCTACCGCCTTTCCTCCGCCGCCTGCTGGGCGGGCACCATCGGCTCGGGAAAAATCGTGCTTAAACCCGATGGCATCAGCCCGGACTGGCTGAAGGTTCTCAAACCGGTGAACCGCTTTAAGAAAGACGGCGCGAACTGGGTCTGGAATTTTGAGAATCTGGAACCCACTCTTGCCGATGACCTGGATGTTGAAGCAAAATCGGCGGAAAATTTTTATCTGGCGGATCAAAATCCGGAGCAGGGAACCTACTCGGAATACATCGAGCGGAATGATAAATGGACGATGGCGCATTCCAATTACCACGTGAAGGCCAGTTCCACGCTGCCGCCTGACGGCGACTTTAAGTATGACGCGGAAAACATCCGGCGTTTTTGGACCGATGACTGGTGGTGCGAGGGCGCCAAGGGCCCAGGCATCGGTGAGTGGTTGGAACTGCAGCCGATCGTGCCGAAACCTATCACGGCGATCAGCATGCATCCAGGATGCGGCAAATCCGATGCGTTGTTCGAGGCCAACGCCCGCCCGAGGAAGGTGCTGGTGGAACTGAACGGCGACCATCGTTTCACGGTCGAAGTTCCGAATTCAAAGGAGGAATTCGAGTTTCCGGTTTCCAACTACACCAAGCCAGTGAAGAAACTTCGCCTGACGTTCCAGGAAGTCTGGCCGGGAAAACGATTTGAAGACCTCTGCATCAGCGGTGTCCGCCTCCATGTCCGGCTCGATAAAAAACCGAAGATCCAGCAGGCTCGTTAGATCGGCATGCCTCGCGCTGCTTGTCACCGAATGCGCCCGTGCGGAGCAGACGCTGCCGGTGTTTCTTGCGGACAACCACGCCGAAACGTTCGGCTGGATCACGCGCACCTTCGATCCCGACGAATCCTATCAGCTTGTGCTGGTCGACGCGCATTCGGACGCCTCGATGGCCGAGCGCTCCGAGGAGCTCCGCGAGCAAATCCGACGGGTGCCATCAATGGACGCACGCGCGGCGAAGGTGGAGGAATGGCGCGCGTCCGGGCGCATCCAGGCTTTCAACTGGATCGAACCGCTGATGCCGCGTCCACTCGATCAAGTGTGCTGGCTCGCCGCACCCAGGCTGGAGGAAATCCAACGTACCGCGCTGAATTTGGAGGCGGTGGGTTTGCTCGACGGCCGGATAGAAGTGGAGCCCCGCTCCGCGGGATCCTTCGTGGATCGCTGGGCGACGGTGGATCTGGCAGGACTCTCGAAATGGCAGCCCGGTGCCCGGCCCGTCATTCTTGCGCTCGATCTGGATTTTTTCGCCGGCATGAAACCAGCCGTTCGAGAAGAGTCCTTCGAGACGATTTGGCAACGGGCGATGGCTTGGCCGGGCCTGGCGGGCGTCGCCTTCGCGGTCTCGCGGCCATGGCTAACGGATGATGCGGAGGCGGATGCCTTGGTGGCCCTCGCCTGCGATGCCGTGTCGCGCACCCGCGGCGCATTTCTCGAAATGGATGCCTCGGTGGATGACCGGCCCGATGATTCAAAAAAGGCCGCCGAACTGCTAACAAACATTCCGCGCTGGGATGCGGACCGGGTTTCCCACTCCGTCCGTCAGAGCTGGCTGGCGATGCGCGACCGGATGCGGGTCGTCGATCGGAAGCGCGCTTGGCAATCCATCCTTGATGACTGGCCAAGCGCCAACACCGCCGCATTCATTCACCCGGACCAAGGCGAGGTGGATTGCGACGGGGTCTGGCGCTTTCCAATGCATGAAACTCCGGTGCTGCGGTTGGAGCCGCCTGTCGAAGCCAGCGGGCGTGTCCGGTGGTTCGCGCTGGAACCTGCTAGAGCGGCCTACGACCTGCTGCCCCGCACGGGCCTCGGCAAAAGCTTTTCCACCTCGCCCGGACGGTGGATTTACGAAAAACGCCGCAGTCTGGGAACCACCGATGATTTCGCGCTGGCGGCGGCGAAATGGAATCCCGGCACCGCCGGCCGCGTGCGGGTGGCGGCGGAGTTCGAGACCCCGCGGGGGTGGATCCCGATTCCACCAATCGAGCTGCGCCTTGCGGAAGGAAACGGCTTCCGCGGCGCGCTCTCCGAGTGTTTCCGCATGCCCTACGTCTTCGGCATCGCCGGCATCGCGGCGGAGGATCTATCAGGAGTGGAAACCGGATGGGGCTCGGATTGTTCTAACTTCCTCATCCACGCATGGCGGCGAAACGGCATCCCGCTCGCCTGGGGCGACCCCGGGCGTTTGCGCGCGCAACTCGCCACCACGGCGGAAAACATCACGCTCGCCGACGCTCCATCCATCAGCCCGGAGGAAATCGAACGTGGCATCGCCATCGACTTCGGGCGTCACGTCGCCGCCTTGTGGGAAGACCGGGAGCCGTTAGGCGTTCTCGGAGGAAACGACCGGGTGGTTCATCATCTGGGCGGTTTCCCGGAGATCGTGGACATGGAGTTTCTCGCCCGCGAGCGTCCGGTCTTTTCACTGCGGGTGCCGCGCAAGTCCATGGCGCAATGCGAGGTGAAGATCGCCGGCGACGTGGTGCTGGCAGGAGAGGATCGCCGGGAAATCGGTGGATTCGAAAAGGGCACGGCGGGATTGTTTCTGGCAAACCTCGAAGGGGTGCCGTCGATGAAACCTCCCGATCACGCGCCGCGCTTTGATTTCCGTTTCCCGCCGGAGCGCTTGGCGTGGCTGCGGGAAAAAGGTATCGACGCCGTTTCATTGGCTAACAATCACGCCGGAGATGCCGGTCAGGCCGGACTGATGGAGGGACTGCTTGCGTTGCGCCAGGCCGGTATCGGTGTCTTTGGTGCGGGGCGGAACGCAACCGAGGCCTGCCGTCCGTGGCGCACGGAGTGCGACGGCGTCCGCATCGCCGTGTTCGGAGTCTGCCTGATCGACGCCCTCACCGCCAACGACAAGCAGCCGGGAGTCGCCTGTTTGCCGGACCACGCTTCACTGATGGAAACGGAAATCCGCAACGCCAAGTCCACCGGGGAAATCGTCATCGTGCTGGTGCACGGCGGCGATGAACATCACCCGGCGGTCAACGCCGGGCAACGAAGCTGGGCGCGGTGGTTGGTGAAGCGCGGCGCGAACGTGATCGCCGGTGCACATCCGCACGTCGTTCAGCGCGGCGAGTGGCACGGCGGCGCGGCGGTTGTTCACTCGTTAGGCAATGCGGTCTATCCAAAAGCGCTCAAGGGAGCCGACTCGGGCGGGATCCGGACCTTCCGCCTGGCGGCGGATGGTGGCGTGCGGTGACGGACTCTGACCTAGATCCACCCGCTCACCTTGCGGGCGGCTCGTCGCCGAGCAACTTGTCCAGATCCGCGACCCGTTCCCAGGGGCAGCGTTTGCGTTGGTATTTCTTCCAGACAATGTCGCGCAGCTCGCGCCAAATCGGCTCGGTGACCGGCGTGACGTCCGTCCACGTCGGATCACGCTTCTGGGTCGTGGTCATGATCGTCCACCTGCCGCCGAGGAAATTCGCCCGGTAATAGACTTTTCCTTCGTCGGTATTTTCAAACCACTCATGACTTTCCATGGCCGGAGGGTGGCGGGGAGCCCGGCCGGAAACAAGCGGCGAATCTTGTGAAAGCCCCGAGATCGCCACTCCCGTATCGTTTCTTTTGGCCGCTCTTGTTATGAAACCCCTCGCCCTGCTCCTCGTCCTCACGCTCCCTGCGGCCGCCACCAATGTGGTTTTCATCATGGCGGACGACCTCGGCTACATGGACACGGGATTCAACAATCCCGCCAGCTTTTACGAAACCCCGAACCTCAACGCGCTTGCCGCCCAAGGCGTGCGTTTCACCGCCGGCTATGCCGCCTGCCCGGTTTGCTCGCCCACCCGCTCGTCCATCCTCACCGGCCAATACCCCGCCCGCACTCGCAACACCGACTACTTCGGCGCGCCTAACGGACATCAGGAGCTGCCAGCCGATTTGAAAGCAACGGATTATGCAAATCACGCGAAACGTCCCGTGCTTCCCGCTCCGTATCTGGCCCGCCTCGCCGCCTCCCACACCACTCTGGCCGAGGCCTTCAAAGCCCGCGGCTACGTCACCATGCACGCCGGCAAGTGGCACCTCGGCCCCAAGGGCTCGTGGCCTGAAGACCATGGCTTCGATGTCAATATCGCCGGCACCGATCGCGGCGGACCCTATGGCGGAAAGCGTTATTTTTCCCCCTACGGGAATCCGAAACTGCCCGATGGCCCCGCGGGCGAACACCTCCCGGACCGCCTCGCCACCGAGGTCTCGAAATTCATCACCGACCACAAGGACCAACCGTTCTTCATCTATCTGCCGTTCTTCTCCGTCCACACCCCGCTCATGGGCCGCGCCGATCTGGTGAAAAAATATCAGGCGAAGCAGGCCAAACTCGGACTCAAGGCCGCGTTCACCTCCGAGCCGCCGCGCGAAAACCGCAGCATCCAGGAACACGCGATCTATGCCGCCATGGTCGAGGCCATGGACCAGGCCGTCGGCAAGGTGCTCAAGGCGCTCGATGACAATGGCCTCACACAAGACACCATCGTCATCTTTTTTTCCGACAACGGCGGCCTCTCCACCTCCGAAGGCTCACCCACCAGCAACCTGCCGTTGCGCGCCGGCAAAGGCTGGCTCTACGAAGGCGGCATCCGCGAACCACTCGTCATCCGCTGGCCGAAAACCGTGAAACCCGGCGGCACCTGTCACGCGCCCATCATCTCCACCGACTTCTATCCGACGCTGCTCGCGGCCTGCGGTCTTGACCCCATCCCTAACCAACACAAGGATGGCGTCAGTTTCCTGAATCTCCTGCAAAACCCCTCCGCCATACACCAGCGCGCGCCGCTCTTCTGGCACTATCCGCATTGGGGCAACCAGGGCGGCATCCCGTCCGCCGCCGTGCGCGATGGCAGCTGGAAACTCATCGAGTTCTATTGGAAAAAGGGCATCGAACTCTATGACCTAACGTCGGATCCCGGCGAAACCCGCGACCTTGCCGCCCAGAACCCCGCCAAGGCCGCCGAACTCCAGGCCAAGCTCGACTCCTTGCGCAAGGACACCGCCGCGCTCCCGCCGCGCATCAATCCGGATGCCACGGCCCGCTTCGAATCCTGGTGAATCCCACCATGCCCATTACGCGAACAACTATTTCTTAGGCTCCCAACCGCTGTCCTTGATGAGCTGGTCGATCTCGGCTTTCGCGGGCAACGCGTCTGGCAGGAACTTGAAGCGAACGAGATAATGCACGGCGTCGCGCATTTGCATGACCTCACCCTTTTTGGCTTCCATCCCGCCGGCGGGCGTCTGCTTGATCCCGGCGACCCATGCGGCGATCCCCGCCTCCGATTCCTTGCGAGCGGCCGCGTCGGGCTCATAACAGAGCGACTCCATCAGGCGCCGCAGCTTGGCATGTCCCTGGAGTTTCGCGGCGTCATCACGGATGCGTTTGGCGATCTCCATCTTCTTCGCGGTGGCCGCCTCGGGCGACATCACGCCCATATCACCGCCATCGCCGGCGCGCGGCGGCAGCGGGCGAACCCAAATGTTGCGATAACGCACCGGATTGCCGTGGTCCTGCAGCTTGAGCGGCCCCTTTTCAGGAAACGGGCGTTCCTTGCTGCGGCCCTTGTGGCCGCCTCCGCCTTCTAACGGAGTTGCGTCCTGCACCACCACACCGTTCATCATCACCGTGAAACGGCCGCTATCGAGCAGCTTGCCGTCCTTGTAAATCGGACGCCGGAAAATGAGATCATACACCTGCCAGTCGCCGGGCTTGTTCAATGCGTTCGCATAAGGTGGATTGACACCATAGACCGAGCCGGCGAATCCATCCGCATAGGTCGGGTTGTCAAAATTATCGAGCACCTGCACCTCGGTCTGGCCCATCAGGAAAACGCCGCTGTTGCCGCGACCCTGGCTGTTTCCTTCCACTTTCGCGGGTGCGGCCCATTCGATGTGCAGTTGGCAATCGCCGAATGATTCCTTGGTGCGGATGTAACCCGACCCCGGCACGCATTGCATCGCCCCATCCTTGACGACCCACCTCGTCGGCTCGGCCGGGGATTTATCCGCCTCCCACTTGGCCAGCGCGGCCTCGCTGCCATCGAACAACACCACCGCATCCGACGGCGGCTTTCCCGGTTGTTGAGGCGTGCTGAAGGTGCCCGGTGTGACCATGGGCGGCTGCGGGCGATTCATGTCATGAACCGCCCACGGATGCGTCGCATCCGGTGGATCACCGTAAAAACCGCCGTCGGCAAACACCGGACTGGCGATGAGGGCAAGCGCACAAAATGGAACCACAGCAACCGCGGGAGGAATGGGCATGAGATCCGTCTATACCCCCGCCACGCCTCCGACAAGCCCCCACCAGCGGGAAAATCACGGACGGGCCGTCCAGCCTCGGCCAAGCCGCTGGGTGACTCATTTGCGCCGCGGTAGCGCCTGCACCCGTTGTTCCACCTCCTCGGAAAGGCATCCTTCCGCTCCGGCCAAGCATTTTTCACCCGCTTCCTCATTTTTCCACCATCCGTCTTGGTTTCCGTCTTGGTTTCTTGATTCCCCGCCATCCCCTCGCCAGTCTCTCCGGCATGTCCACTCCCGCAGCCACGCCGATGATGGCCCAATACCTTGCCATGCGGAAATCCCTGCCTGCGGATGTCATCCTATTCTACCGCCTCGGCGACTTCTATGAGATGTTCTTCGAGGACGCCAAAACCGCCGCGCCCATCCTCAACGTCGCTCTCACCAAACGCGGCGGCACCCCCATGTGCGGCGTCCCCTACCACGCCGCCCAAGGCTACATCGCACGCCTGCTCAAGGCCAACAAACGCGTTGCCATCGCCGAACAAACCTCCCAACCCGTCGCGGGAAAACTCGTTTCCCGCGAGATCGCACGCATCTTGTCCCCGGGCTCGATTGACGACCTCACCCTGCTCGACGACCAGCGCCCGAACTATCTCGCCGCGGTCTTCCGCCACGGGAAAACCGCCGGCCTCGCCTGCGTGGATCACACCACCGGCGAGTTCACCATCGCTGAGTTCGCCGACTTCGGCCAACTCACCGACGAACTGTCGCGCATCTCCCCCTCCGAACTCCTCATCCCCGACCACCAGACATCCGAGTTCGGCGCACTGGCCAACTGCATGGCTTACGAGGGCTACGCGTTCCTCCCCGAGCACGCCACCACCCTCCTCAAAGACCATTTCAACGTCCACTCGCTCGACGGCTTCGGCTGCGCCAATCTTCACTCCGCCAGCGGAGCCGCCGGGGCCGTCCTCCACTACCTCATCCACCAACTCCGCCGGCCCTGCGAACACCTGCGCGCCCCGAGAGTCCGGGAAAATGCCGACCACGTCCTGATCGACGCCGCGTCACAGCGAAACCTCGACCTCGTTGAAGCCCGCTCCGGCAAGCAGCACACGCTATTAGGTGTGCTCGACCGCACCGCCACCCCGATGGGCGCGCGCCTGCTGCGCGACTGGATCCTCCACCCCCTGCGCGACCTCGACGCCCTCACCGTGCGCCAGAACATCATCGCCTCGTTTCTAGCAGAACCCTTCCTGCTCTCCAAATGTCACGCGTCGCTCAAGGGCATCCGCGACATCGAACGCACCACCTCGCGCCTCTCGCAAAACTCCGGCAACGCCCGCGACCTCCAGTCCCTGAGCATCTCCCTCTCGCACCTCCCGGCGCTCAAAGAGGACTTCTCTTCGCTCTCTTCGCTCTCTTCGCTCTTCCAATCCCAAAGCCTCAAGCCTCAAGCCTCAAGCCTCAATCGCCTCCACGACTTCACCGACCTGACAACTCTCCTCTGCTGCGCCCTCGCCGACGACCCCCCCTCCAACCTCCGCGACGGCGGCATCATCCGCGACGGCTGGTCCGCCGAACTCGATGAACTCCGCAACGCCTCGCGCGGCGGCAAGGACTGGATCGCCCGCCTTCAGGAAGACGAACGCAAACGCACCGGCATCGACTCGTTGAAAATCAAATTCAACAACGTCTTCGGCTACTTCATCGAGATCACCACCAGCCACCTCGCCAAGGTCCCCAACGACTACACCCGCAAGCAAACCATGTCCAACGCCGAGCGCTATATCACCCCCGCGCTCAAGGAAATGGAAAACAAGGTGTTAGGTGCGGACGAACGTTCCAAACAACTCGAAGCCGAACTGTTCGGCCAGCTCCGCGCGCAAGTCATCACCCACCTCCCGCGCCTCCAGCAAAGCGCCGCCGCCGTGGCGGAAATCGACGTGCTCTGCGCCCTTGCCGAAGTCGCCCAGTTCCACCGGCACTGCCGCCCGGTCCTCAATCACGGCAACGGCTTCTTTATCTCCAACGGGCGTCACCCCGTGCTCGAACAAACCCTAACCGACACCAAGTTCGTCCCCAACGATACCGAACTCGAGCCGGAAACCGCGCGGCTCCAGATTCTAACCGGCCCGAACATGGCCGGAAAATCCACCTACATCCGCCAGATCGCCCTGATCGCCGTGATGGCCCAGATCGGCGCCTACGTGCCCGCCGAAGCCGCCACGCTCGGGTTGGTGGACCGCATCTTCTGTCGCGTCGGCGCTTCCGATGATCTCTCACGCGGCCAATCCACCTTCATGGTTGAGATGAGCGAAACCGCCCTCATCCTCAACCACGCCACTGACCGCTCGCTTGTCATCCTTGACGAGATCGGCCGTGGAACCGCTACCTTTGACGGCCTCTCCATCGCCTGGGCCGTCGCCGAACATTTGCACGACACCATCGGCTGCCGCACCCTGTTCGCCACCCACTACCACGAGCTAACCGACCTGGCGAACACCAAGAGCGCCGTCGCCAACTACAATGTGGCCGTTAGAGAGTGGAACGAGGAAATCATCTTCCTCCACAAAATCCTCCCCGGCGCGGCGGACAAGAGCTACGGCATCCAGGTCGCACGCCTCGCCGGCCTCCCCAAAGCCGTCGTCGAGCGCGCCAAGTCCATCCTCTCCCACCTCGAACTCCACTCGGTGAAACCCGAGCAGAAGAAACAAGGACCCAAGGCGAAGAACATGGTGCAGGATCAGGACGACATGCCCAAGCCCGCCGCACCGCAGATGGATTTGTTTGCGGATTTTTGAAACGTCCGAGGCGAGGCGACGGCACTGGACGTTTGCACCCGACCTGAAGTTTGTTGCCAGCGTCGATCAGGGGCTCCACGGACCGACCCCTTTGAGCCGGGGCGAAATCGCCAACGGAAAGATCGTGGAAACCCATCACTGGTTGGCTGAGAAGCTGCCCGGCGCTGCTGAGCTCGAGCGTGGATTATGACGAGGCTGCCAAGCAGCCCGAATGAAACCCTCCGCTTGAGGTTTGCCAACCAGCGGGCCTGACTCGCCTCAGAGGGTCGATTTCCCGCTTCCATCGCCGGCATTGTCGTTCACCATTGCCACCGATGCGCCGCACGGAAACCGTCCACACTCGCCACCAATCGCTGGAGATTTGGAAATCCGAGCTGGCCACCGAGTTTCGCGTGGCAGGGGCGGTGCATGCCTCATTCCATCGCCGGCGGTATTTGACCGGACTCGCCTGGGACATGATCGCCGCGGCAGCCTTGCTTGGGCAGAACCATCCGCCGCAGTCGGTGTTGATGCTGGGTTTGGCGGGCGGCACGGCGTTCCGGGTGTTGCGGCATTTGCTGCCGGAGTGCCGGCTGACGGCGCTCGATATCGACCCGGAAATCGTCGCCCTGGCCAGCGAACACATGGACTTGGACGCGCTGGGTATCGAGGTGGTCATCGGTGACGCGTATCCGTGGCTGGCACAAAACCGGCGCAGCTTCGACGTGGTGATCGATGACATCTATCTGGCGGGAACAACCGATGTGTTTCGTCCCCGGGCGTGGGATTCCGGCTTGTTGGAACACCTCAAGCGAGCGGTGGCTCCGGGCGGCGTGCTGGCGGTGAATCTAGTGACGGGCAGCGGGCACCGCACGATGCAGTCGCTCACCCGCCGGGTGCTGCGAGAGGCATTTCCCACGGTGAGGACCCTCACATCCGCCGCAGCGATGAACGAGGTGCTGGTGGCGGGAGATTGCGTCGCAACCCGCCGCAGGCTTGATCCTTACGCCGATTCGTTTGGGGAATGGCGTGATCGGGTGTATTGGGAACGCATTGAGGTTCAGCGGGTTTCCGGAATCCGTCCACTCTGAGCGCACGGTTCCGCAACGCCCGGTTTGCGGCAACGCAAGCGCCACATGGTTTTGCCCTCGCTTTCCCAGAATTGCTGAAAATCGGTTTTCGGATAGAAAAACGCCGCCTCGATCCACTCCAATCGTTCCAATCCGCCAAAGGCCGCCACCTTTTCCTCGGCCCACTGGAAATACTCCTCGTGGTCGGTCATGAAGAGAAATTCGCCGCCCGGCATCAACACCCGCGAAACGGCTTCGAGAAACTCCACTTGCACCAGTCGCCGCCGGTGGTGGCGCACCTTCGGCCAAGGGTCCGGGCACAGCAGATGCACGCGCGAGACCGCACCCTCCGGCAGCAGCCACTCGACCACATACCGGCTTTCCAATCTCAGCACCCGCGCGTTCTCAAGCTGTTGCCGGGTGGCCTTCCGGCAAACCTTGCACACTCGCCCTAACAAACGTTCCACCCCCAGGAAATCCCGCTCCGGATGGTGCCGCGCCATTTCCATCAGAAACGAGCCGTCCCCGCAGCCCAGATCCACCTCCAGCGGCCTGCCGTCCCGGCAAATTTCGCCGCGCCCGAGGGTGCGGAAATAATCCGCTGGCACGAATTCCCCGGCCAGCGGCGGCCGCGGCAGAATGTTGAGCGCTTGGTTGGGCATGCGGGCGGCAGTTGTAATCCGCAATCCACGATCCGCAATCCACAATCCCCGGCGGGTTCCCGCTTGACGCTCTTTCCATGCTCCTTATAGCTTCCGCCGTGAAGCGCCGCCCGCCGCCCGCCTTCCCTCATCCAACTTCGAACCTTCTTCTCACCGTGGACCTTCAGGAAATCCGTCTCATCGTCGAACTCATGAATGAGCACGGCCTTACTCACTTCGACATCACCAAAAAAGACTTCCATCTCAAACTCAAGAAAGGCCCCGATCTGGATGACCTCCGCGGCCTTCTCGCCTGCATGCCGGCGGCTCCGACCGCAGCGCAGGCCCCGGCCAGCGCCGCTCCGGCATTGCCCCTCCCCGCCACCACAGGCGCGGAAATCACTTCGCCGATGGTCGGCACCTGCTATCTCAGACCCGCTCCAGACTCCCCGAACTTCGTTGATATCGGCTCCACGGTGTCCATCGGCCAGACCGTCTGCATCATCGAGGCCATGAAGGTGATGAATGAAATCAAGGCCGAATGCGCTGGCACCATCTGCGCCCTCGTCGCCGAAGATGGCAGCCCCGTCCAGTACGGCGACGTCCTCTTCCGCATCAAGTGAGTTGTCTTCCCTGATCACCGCTCACTGAGCACTTTCCACTTCCTCACTCATGTTCAAGCGCGTCCTAGTCGCCAATCGCGGCGAAATCGCCCTCCGCATCATCCGCGCCTGCCGCGAACTCGATGTCGAATCCGTCGCCGTCTATTCCGAGGCCGATGTGGATTCAATGCATGTCCAGCTCGCCGACGAGGCGGTCTGCATCGGCCCGGCCTCCAGCAAGGAGTCCTATCTGAAAATGGACCGCATCATCGCCGCCGCCGAGATCACCGGAGCGGATGCCATCCATCCCGGTTACGGTTTTCTATCGGAAAACGCGCGCTTCGCCGAAATCTGCGAATCCTCCGGAGTCACTTTCATCGGGCCGTCCGCCAAGCTCATCTCGATGATGGGCGACAAGGCCACGGCCCGCGCGACCGCGATCGCCAACGGCGTGCCCATCACTCCCGGCTCCGACATCATGCCGGATGCCGAAACCGCCTTCGAGAAAGCCAGGGAAATCGGCTTTCCCGTCATGATCAAGGCCACCGCCGGCGGGGGCGGACGCGGCATGCGTCCCTGTTTGAGGGCCGAGGATTTCATCTTGCTGTTCCAAGCCGCCTCCAGCGAGGCCATCGTCTGTTTTGGCAACGGCAGTTGCTATCTCGAAAAACTCGTGCTCAATCCGCACCACATCGAGTTCCAGATCATCGGCGATTCCCATGGCAACTTCATCCATCTCGGCGAACGCGATTGTTCGATGCAGCGCCGCAATCAAAAGGTCATCGAGGAATGCCCGTCGCCCCTTCTAACGCCGGAACTGCGGGCACGCATGGGTGAGGCCTCCGTCAGGCTCATCCGCAACATCGGCTATCAGAATGCTGGCACCATCGAATACCTCGTCGATGCCGCGGGCGAGAATTTCTATTTCATGGAAATGAACACCCGGATCCAGGTCGAGCACCCGGTCACCGAGGAGGTCATGGGTTGCGAGCTCATCAAGGAGCAAATCCGCATCGCCGCCGGTGAGCCGCTTTCCCACCACGTGCTCGAAGCCACGCCCCGCGGCCATGCCATCGAGTGCCGCATCAATGCCGAGGATCCTTTTAACAACTTCGCCCCCAGCCCCGGCACCATCGATCTCTGGTACGCCCCCGGCGGCAAGGGCGTGCGCGTCGATACCCACGTCTATTCGGGCTACACCGTGCCGCCGTACTACGATTCGATGATCGCCAAACTCATCGTCACCGCCGCCACCCGCGAGATCGCCATCGCCCGCATGAAACGCGCCCTCGGCGAGTTCACCGTCAGCGGTATCAATACCACCATCCCGTTCCAACTCGAAATCATCTCCCACCCGGATTTCCTCAACGGCACCTACGACATCGGCTGGGTGGCCAGGTTCCTCGAAGAGCGGAAGGTCTAACGAGTGGGGAGACTCCTGTCCCCACCTCAGGGCCAATGACCACCAACCCTCTTCTCTACACCATTCTCGACCTCGGCTACACCCCCGAGGCGGACGCCGTCGCCACCACACGTGCCCTGTTAGCCGGCGGCGCCGACCTGCTCCAGCTTCGCGCGAAACACCACGATCTCCCCACCATTCGCCGTGTTGCGGAAACCCTGCTGCCCTTGTGCCGTGCCGCCGGGGTCCGCTTCATCCTCAACGACTATCCCTCCCTGGCCGTGGAAATCGGCGCCGATGGCGTCCACCTCGGCCAGGACGACGGTCCGCTCGCCGCCGCCCGCGAAATCATGGGACCCGGCAAACTCATCGGCCGCTCCACCCATTCGCTCAACCAAGCCCGCGCCGCTCTTGCCGAAGGCTTCGACTGCATCGGCTTCGGCCCGCTGTTTGCCACTCCCACCAAGCCCGGCCGCCCGGCCATCGGGCTTCAGGACATCGCCGCCATGGAATGCGATGTGGGCTGCCGCATCCCCGCCTTCTGCATCGGCGGCATCAAGCGCTCCAATCTAGCCAGCGTGCTCGCCGCCGGAGCCCGCCGCATTGTCATCGTCTCTGATCTACTCCAGGCCCCCGACGTGCAGGTCGCCACCCGCGAAGCCCGCTCGTTGATCCAGAAATGCCGGTCTTGAGGTGGAGGTGGAGGATTCTGGCGGCTTCCTCCATGCCCTCGGGGTGCTGGTGGGAGCCCTGCACCCGCCGCCTTGCGCCACCACTGGTTGGCTTGCGCAAAATCCACGGCGGGGCGGAACCCCTTGCATGCCATAGGCCGGGCTGTGGAAAGACCGCCAACAGCCCGATCTCCGGTGACCAGACACCTCAATCTTCCAACAAGCCCGGATACCAATCCACGTCGATCTCCGCACACAAGGATGTCGGCGCGGCAGCAAGAAAGCGGGTGCCGGACACGCCCACCATGCCCCAGCTCTCGAAGTATCGGATCAGACGTGCTTGATCGCTCTCCGGCGCGTTCAACGGAAGATCGCGAACTTCATCGAAAAAATCGTCATCCCCGCCCGGGCGGTGTTGGAGCGGCACCGCATCGAGCAACACCACGCCCACGCGGGAGTCGGCAAACCGGCACACCACCTCGCGCATCACTTCGCGGCCGAGACCGCGGCGGCGGAACGCCGGCTTGAGCGCGATGTAGTGGACGCAGAGAATCCCCGTCGCGCGTCCAAGAAAATCCGCCAGCGGCCGCCGAAAACCACGGCGGCCCGGCAACACAATCTCCTCATAAATGTCACAAGCCGCCGCCGTGAGATCCCACAGCCAGAGAAACGCATCATCCGATATCGGATCCTCGGAAAACACATACGTCGCACCCACTTCCCCCGCGGCCACCCCATCGCATTGGATCACCCCCTCGATCTCAAACACGCACTCGGCATCCGCCGCCATCACGTCGTCGTTTTCATCCGCCCGGGTGAGGTGCCAGTGAATTTCCATCTTGCTTGAGAACCCATTCAAACACCGCGGCGCTCCTCTTGCAAGTGCGGGAATCGCCCATCGCGATTCCGGATCGGCCGACACCGCGCGTTTTGCCGGCGCGTTTTGACTTGCTCTCGTGCCTGCTAGGCTCAACCCTGAAGCCGTCATGAACACACTTGAAAACCAAAACTTCTTCAGTCCGCGGATCGCCAAATTTCTATCAATCTGCGGCCTTGGCCTGATGCTCGGCCTCGACGCCCGTGCCGACGACGTGCTTCCGCCAGTCGCCGCACCTGCGGAGCCGACCGGCATGAAGGCGCTCTTCAACGGCAAGGAACTAACCGGCTGGGACGGCGATCCCCGTCTATGGTCGGTCAAGGACGGCGCGATTCGCGGGGAAACGACCAAGGAAGTCCCCGCCAAAGGCAACACCTTCCTCGTTTGCAAGGCCGGCACCTTCGCCAATTTCGAGTTGCGGCTCTCCTTCCGCTTGAATGCCGATAACAATTCCGGCATCCAATACCGCTCCAAACACATCACCGAGGGCAACCCCGGCAACGCCTGGGTGGTTCGTGGATTCCAGCACGAAATCCGCAACCAGAACAAGCTCCACGACGTCTCGGGGTTCATCTACGACGAAGGCGGCAAACGCGGCCGCATCTGCCCCGCAGGCTCCAAGGGTGTCTGGGAAAACGGCAAGCTGACCAAAACCGGCACCCTGCTCGATGCAGCGGGTTACGAGAAACTCTTCAAACTCAATGACTGGAACGACGTTGTCATCATCGCTGAAAACAACCACTTCCGCCATTTCCTCAACGGCACCCAGATTCTGGATTTCACCGACAACGACCCGCAACTGGCGACCAAGGAAGGCATCATCGCCCTGCAACTCCACGGCGGAAGGGCCATGTGGGCCGAATACAAAAACGTCCGCATCAAGGAACTCGGCAAGGAGTGATCCCTGCTAGGTCGGCAGCGTGTTCCGCCGGGTAACGTCACCTGCGGATCACATGCACGCCCTTCTTGTTGCCCGCCGCAAACTCCAGCTTGCCGTCGCCATCGAGATCGACGGCAAGCACTTGGCAACCCACCCCTGAATCCTCGTCGATGACTTCGGCCTCCCAGCGCACGCCGTCGCCGTCCTTGCGATTGTAGAAAATCACCGCGAGCGCCGGATCGTTGGCTCCGGGATCCTTGCCATTGTGGGCGAAATAACGCTTGCCCGTGGTGAAATCCATTCGTTTGTCGCCGTCAAAGTCGCCGCATTCCAAGGAGTGGAGCTGGCTGAACTGGAGCCCGCCGGCTCCCTTTTTCGCCGGGTCTTCCGGCAGGATTTCATGCCGCGCGAAGGTGACCTTGCCCTCGGCCTTGCGGTTCTCATACCAAACCAATCCGTAGCCGTGGCCATTGAGGCTGGTGATCATGTCGTTGTCGCCATCGCCATCCGCATCAAAAACCAACATCTGCGCGCCGCCCGGACCGGCAAACGGTTCCTTGTGCCAGACCCACGCGCCATCCTTCGCGGCTGGCTGCTCGAACCAACCTTCTTTCTCGACGATGTCCGCCCGCCCGTCGCCGCTCAGATCGCCGACACCGAGGCCGTGGACGTAAGGCGTATTCGTGCGGTTGGCCGACACCGCGATAAAGGTCCACGGCTTGGTCACATCCGTCCAATCGACTTCCGCATAGCCAAACTTTCCGCCCTGGGTGCAGATCAGTTCCTTTTTCCCGTCGCCGTCGAGATCCGTCCACAGCGGGCTTTCCGTGGCCGCCTCCGTCATCACCCGGTGGGCCGGCCACGCTCCGTCCTTACCGGGATTCAGATAGAGAGTGAGGTCCCTGCCCGGATGACTTGCCATCAGGATGTCGTTTTTGCCGTCGCCATTTAGGTCATCCACCCAGCTCAGGAAGGAATCCTCCATGTAGCTTTTGACGGGCATCGCCTTGCCGGGGCGGTAGGCCTTGGCTTCCTTGAAATCCGGACCCTTGAACCAAAACGCGCCGGCCACCAAGTCGATCACCTGGTCGCCATCCAGGTCGCCCGCCGCGAGTCCTTCGGTGAGGAAATCCTTCGTCAACACCTGTTTTTTCCAGGCTTTTGCGATCGGCCCCTGGGCCAGGGCGATGGCAATCACCAACAAACTTGCGGGAAACACAATGGCGCGGATTTTCATAGGAATGCGAAACGTCGGACAAGCCGACCGCCTTTCATTCCATTCACCACGCCGCACCCGTCCAATGGCTCACTTGCCCACCACGCCGGTGGCGGCCGCGCCAGTGGGGTCGTTGAACGGACTGCCGACCGGATCGTTGTAAACTCCGAATTCCGTGATGCCGGGATTGCCGTGGGTGGTCTGGACGACCATCAGGCGGATCTTCTGGGTGGTCCGGCTAACAATCGGCGCGACGAAATCACGGCCAATCCCCCGGCCATTGAAACAACTCATCCACTTCGCATTCCTGCCATCCCAGTATTGGATCACGTAGCGGACGATCGATGACGAGGGGTCCTCCTTGATTCGAAATTCATTGATCGCGATGGGGGAGGCGAAAGCGACCTGCAGCCATTGTTGCGTGGCACCCTCGGCTTTCCATGCCGATCCCTCATTGCCATCAACCGCCTTGGCCGCCTCATTGCCGGCCACCGCCGATGAGGCCGTGACCTGCCCCTTGGCCGCCAGATTCGTCGAGCCGCATGCCTGGCTAAGGTTCTTGGCGGCGCAATCGACGAATTTCGAGCTCTTTTCCTTCTCGGGATCCATCACCTTCATCAGCGCCTCGCCCGGGGATAGATAGAAACGGCATTTCGTCCAGGTCGCCTCGGTCCAATCCGTGGTGTTGACGATCGCACATCTGGGCAATCCGATCGGACGCTTGGACTTGCCGTTGATGACGCAGTTCACCATTTGGATCTTCTTGTTAGGATGGCCGTCGGAGGCATAACAGCAGAGCAGGAAACCGGGTCCGTCGGTATCGTGGAAGAGACAGTTTCTCATGATCATGTTGTCGCAGTTGCCTTCGAAGTCGAAGGCCTCGCCGTCGCCGCTGCCCAGGCCGATATCCACGAAGCCCCACTCGCTGTCTTCGAACACCCAGTCCTTGCAACGAAAAAACATCGCGCCGGCGACGCCGTTGAAGGAGCGGAAACCGCGCCCGATATCGTGTGACACACAGTTTTTGACGAGTCCGCCGTCAACCCCGCGAAGTCCCATCTGCCATTGATAGCCCTCTTCAAACAGGCAGTCCTCGAAAGTCATGTTGGCGAAGTTATAGACAAACGACGCGCCCTTGTTGAAGTTGTCCGGGCTGTTGGTCCAGACCCCGGACGCCAGCCTGCGGAACACGCAGTTCTTGATCGTGATGTCCTGCAGCACGATTTTTTTGTCCCGCTCGAACGAGAAGAAACAAATGCCAAGCCCGATCTTGGTCTTGGGATAATCCTCATAGTGCCGGTACATCAGGGAATCGTGGAAATAACAGTCCTCGATCCAGATGTATTTTTTGGTCGGGCAGTTGTCGGAGTATTCGGCATAGATGCCCGTCATGCAGCGGTTGAATTCAAGACCGACGATTTTATAGCCCTCCTGATTGGCCAGGCGAATGCCGACCCGGTCCTGCTTGTCGTCCTGACGGTCAATGACGGGCTTCGGACCTTTGCCATAGTAGGCGATGATGATGGGATTCGAGGAGGTGCCGTTTCCCTTTGGAGTGAGCTCCTCGTTCCAGGTGTCGCCGCATTTTAACAGAACGCGGTCACCGGCGGCAAGGGTGACGGATGAAGCCTTGGCCAGGGTTTTCCATGGACCGCCACCGTTCCCCGGTTCCTGTGACAGGCCGGACGAAGAATCATCTCCCGAGGATTGGCTGACAAAGTAGATCTTTGCCCGGGCCGGCACGATGGCCATCAACAGGACGGCCGACAGCGCTGCCAGGAAGGCGGAGAACCTGCTTCTGTATCTAACTTTCAGGGTTTTCATATTCTCAATTCAGCGATTGTAGTTTGCTTTTGGAGACAAGGAGGGGGATTGGGCTGCGGGTTACGAGGTCGTCCGGGATGGCCTTTCAGATTTTGCTCCTGAGTCCCTGCGGTGGTTGCGCGAAAGATTTTTTCCCGCGCCGGGGTATCGACACATCCGCATCCAATCCCAACCGTCCAGCCCATGAAACGAATTTCGATGATCTCCCTTGGCTTGCTCGCCGCGTCCACCGTGCTTGGGCACTCGCAGGCGACTCCACCGGCCGCGCCGGCCTCGGCAGCCCAAGCTTCCGGCGAGTGGATCACGCTCTTCAATGGCAAGGACCTCGCCGGCTGGATGAATGCCGCGGGTGCCGACTCGAAATGGGTGGTTGCAGATGGCGCCATGTCCGGACAACGAGGCAGCGGCGACATCTGGACCAAGGCCCGCTATGGCAATTTCGTGCTCGAAGTGGAATTCATGACCACCGGCAACAGCGGCGTCTTCCTCCGCACCGACAACCCGCAAAACTGCATTCAGACCGGCATCGAGATCCAGGTCGAAAACCCTGGCGGACCCAACCGTCACAGTGTCGGCGCGATTTACGACCTCGTCGCTCCGACGAAAAACGCCGCCAAGGCGGGCGCCTGGAACAAATACGTCATCACCGTCGAAGGGCCGAAGATCAAGGTGGAACTCAACGGTGAAACCGTTAGCAGCATGGACCTCGACCAATGGACGCAAGCCGGCAGAAACCCGGATGGCAGCGGGAACAAGTTCAAGATGGCACTCAAGGATTGGAAACGCGAGGGTCACCTCGGTTTTCAGGACCACGGCAACAAGGTTTCGTATCGCAACGTGCGCATCAAACCCCTGCCGTGATGAAGAGTTTCCCAACCCTGTTGCGATTGCTGGGGGTGTGCGGGGCGGCGGTTTCCGCGTTGGCTGCCGAGCCCACGGAGTTGCGCGAATGGAGTGCCGAGACCGGCCACAAGTTGCAGGCCAAGGCCGTGCAGGTGACGGTGTGAAAGGCAGGATTTGCCGATCATTGGCCTCCGGAAGCCGGGATTTTTCAAAAAAAATTCGGAGCCCGCAGCAATTGCCTTGCAAAACCGGCCACCGCCCGCTTTCTTGCGCCTTCAACCTCCAACTAGGACGGTCTGGCAAACGCTGGATCCATCCCCTACGACCATGAGCGATAAAGAAATCAACCTCAAAGAATACCAACTCCACGAAGGAGACACCGGCAGCGCCCCTTATCAAGTAGCCCTGCTCACGCAACGCATCTTCCATCTTACGGACCACTTGAATATCCACAAAAAGGATTTCTCGTCCCGCCGCGGTCTGCTCACCTTGGTTTCCCAACGCCGCAAGCTGCTCGATTACATCAAAAAAGGCTCCGAGGAGAAATACCAGCAGGTCATCAAAAGCCTCGGCCTCCGCCGCTAACACTTTCCGCAAGGCAGCCACGGACAACCACCCGTGGCTGTCGCGCGCAACGGCCTAGGCAATCGCAAGGTTCGCCCGGCCGCAGGACCACAAGCTCCGCCATGCCGTTGACTCGGATCGCGGAGCTGGTCCCCAAAACCGAATGCCCGCCCGGCAATCCCGCCGTTCGGGCTGTACGCACTGAAAAAAGAAGAAAAACGAAAGCACATGAATATCCATACACTCACGACCGACGTCGGCACCAACCCGATGACGATCGAAACCGGCAAAATTGCCAAACTCGCCGACGGATCCGTCACCGTCCGCTGCGGAGACACCATCATCCTGGTGACCGCCGTTTCCTCCACCAAGGTGAAGCCCGGCCAGACCTGGTTCCCGCTGTCCGTGGAATATAAGGAAAAAGCCACCGCTGCCGGCGTTTTCCCCGGAGGTTACTTCAAACGCGAAGGCCGTCCTACCGAAAAGGAAATTCTCACCTGCCGCATGACCGACCGCCCGCTGCGGCCGCTCTTCCCGAAAGGTTATTTCTACGAAACCCAAATCGTCGCCATCTTGCTCAGCGCCGATGGTGAAAACGACTCCGACATCCTCGCGATGAACGGTGCCTCCGCCGCCCTCTGCCTGTCCGACATCCCCTTCGCCGGCCCAATCGGTGCGGTGCGCGTCGGCCGCGTCGATGGCCAGTTCGTCATCAATCCGACCCACGACCAGCGCGCTAACAGCGATCTGGACCTCATCTATGTCGGTAACAAGACCGACGTCATCATGATCGAAGGCCAGGCGGACGAACTCCCCGAAGACGAGTTCATCAAGTCGCTCCACTTCGCCCAAGCGGCCGTCGCCAAGCTGGTTGAAATGCAAGAAGAACTCGTGAAACTCGCCGGCAAGCAAAAGCGCGACTTCTCACAGATCCTCGCCAAGGAAAACCTGCTCGAAATCGCCTACGAAATCGCCGGCGACCGCATCGAAGGCGCCATCTACGCGCCCACCAAAACCGAGCGCGCCAAGAAAGTCGGCGCTCTCCGCGACGAAGTGGAAGCCGCCATCAAGGAGCGTGCCCCGGAAGCCACCGACTTCGATGTCGAGCAAGCGTTCGAATACCTCCAGAAAAAGGCGTTCCGCATTTCCATCATGGACAAAGGCGTGCGCGCGGACGGCCGTGCCATCGGCGATCTCCGCCCGCTCTATGGCGAAGTCAGCACCCTGCCGCGCGTTCACGGTTCCGCCATTTTCGCCCGTGGCGAAACCCAGGCGCTCGCCATCACCACGCTGGCTCCGGCCGATGAGAAACAACGTTTCGACAACTACGCCGGCGGCGAGGACGAGAAACGCTTCATCCTCCACTACAACTTCCCTCCCTTCTCCGTCGGTGAATGCGGCCGCATGGGTGGCATCAACCGCCGCGAAATCGGTCACGGCTCGCTGGCCGAGCGCTCCATCGAACCCGTCATCCCGGACGAAGCCGACTTCCCCTACGCCATCCGCGTTTCTTCGGAAGTCATGGAATCCAACGGCTCGACCTCCATGGCTTCGGTTTGCGCCGGCACCATGGCCTTGCTCGACGCCGGGGTCCCGCTGCTCCGCCCCGTCGGCGGCATCTCGGTGGGTCTGGTCACCGAGAACAACACCGATGACTCGATCAAGTCCTACAAGATGCTGTTGGACATCATCGGTTCGGAAGACTTCTACGGCGACATGGACTTCAAGCTCTGCGGCACCAGCGAAGGGGTCACCGGCTATCAGCTCGACCTCAAACTCGCCGGTCTTCCGCTCGCGATGCTTGAGGAAGCGATCCACATCGCCAAGGCCGGCCGCGGCAAGATCCTTGAGAAAATGGCCGAGTCTATCAGCACTCACGCCGAACTCAGCCCGCATGCCCCGCGCATCGTCACCGTCAAGATCCCCGCGGATCGCATCGGCGAACTCATCGGGCCAGGCGGCAAGAACATCAAGGGCATCCAGGCCGAGTCCGGCGCCGAGATCAACATCGAGGACGACGGCACGGTTCATATCTACGCCTCCAAGGCGGAAGGTCTGGAGCGCGCCAAGGCGATGATCGAGCGCATGTTCCAGGAGATCGAAGTGGGCAAGGTTTACACCGGCAAGATCGTTTCCATCACCGCCTTCGGCGCGTTCATGGAAGTGCTGCCCGGCAAGGACGGCCTCATCCACGTCTCCGAGCTCGCCGAAGGCCGCACCGAAAACGTCGAGGACGTGGTCAAAAAAGGCCAGGTCATCACCGCCAAGTGCCTCGGAGTGGACGAAAAAGGCCGCGTGAAAATGTCCCGCCGCGCCTGGCTCCGCGACCAGAAGGCCGCCGATGCCGAAGCCGCGACGCCTGCGGAATAAGGAGAGGCGACACTCCTGTCGCTCCAACTATCCATTCATCAAACCGGCGTCCTCGCAAGGGGACGCCGGTTTTTTCGCTATTATGGATTTCATCGCTGTTTGAGGCCATTCCGGGTTTCACCTCACTCGCGGCCCGCACCCGACTCCCCCTATTTCGCCACCGACAGGCGAACTCCCGGCTGGGACGCTCACCACTGCTGCGGACGCAACCATCGTCCACCGGTTTACAACGGAGTTGGATGATGGTGGCGACTTCAGGGTGAGCCGCGCCGGGTTCAAGTTTGACCTTATTCGCAGCCTCGACGAATCCCTCAGTTTCGTCTTGCGAATGCGCGCCGAATCATGCTATTTTCAATGCTGTAATTTGTACCAGCATGCGATTCATGACGGTTCGCCTGGAGACCACATCACGCCCTGCCGCCAAATCACTCTTAGCCCCCCCCGGCATGATACCCTCACTGAAACGCTGCCTTCGGACCACCCTCTCATCGGCCGGTATTGAAGTGCGGATGGCATCAAACCTGTCGGGCGTTGATCCGCTCAAAGACCTCAAGACACTTCACAATGGAAGTTCGCTCAAGACCGTGATCGACATCGGTGCCAATGTCGGACAGTCCGCATTGCGCTTTCATGAGGCTTTTCCAGGATCTTCGATCCACTCGTTCGAACCCGTCGTGACAAGCTTTGAATCCGGGCGATCCAACACGGCGCGCTATCCGGCCATTGAATGGCACCATCTCGCCGTGGGAAATACCACCGAACGGATTGTCTTTTTCTCCTCCGGCACCAGCCAGATGAACTCCATCACAAACACGCAGGTTCCATCCACTGGCCATCATGGCGAACGCAACGAAGTCGAGGTGGTTCGGTTCGATGATTTTTTCACCACCCGTCAACTCAACCACGTCGATTTACTGAAAACCGACACGGAAGGATTGGATCTCGCGGTTCTGCAAGGGGCGGAAGCGGCTCTATCGGGTAGGCACATAAGCTTTGTGTTGTGTGAGGTGGGCTTTGTTGAGGCGGACGGAGGCCATTCGTTTTTTCCGCCGATTGCCGCCTATCTGGAGAAGTTCGGATACCGTCTGGTTGGTTTTTATGGCATGTCGAATGTCAGGCACTTCCAGCAATGGGGTGTCACTTACGCAGACGCCCTTTTCGCCATGCCACATCCGGATGCCTAAGCGAGGCGGAGTTGGTGTGTCGCACGTGACTTCGCTCGCCTCCCGACGCCTTGGAGTGCGGGAAATACACCTTCCATAGATCCACCGAATGCCAGATGTGGAACGCACATTCCAGGCACGTTTTTCATTCCCACCCCTCCCCCCCCATGGCCGCAACCATCAAAGTTTTTGTGACATCGTGTGAAACGGGGCCGAGTGCTTGGAGAGCCCACGAAATCAATTTGCTGAGGCTCTACGAGCTTTCCGACAAGCGGTATGAGCTGGTTGCTCATCCCGAGCTGGCGGGGGTCATCTTG
Source organism: Prosthecobacter debontii (assembly GCA_945869465.1). Taxonomy (GTDB): domain Bacteria; phylum Verrucomicrobiota; class Verrucomicrobiia; order Verrucomicrobiales; family Akkermansiaceae; genus Luteolibacter. Next base: position 14,092 of record CAMBPB010000018.1, on the reverse strand, counting down.
ATTGGCAACGTTAGGGAAGAAAACTGGGGGGAGAAGATCCTGGCTAATGAACTGATCAATCGCTGGCCGGACCGGTGTTTTTCGCTTTCCGATCAGGACCATCCATTGATCTTGAATCGGGGAATTTATGCCTCCGGACGCAAGTCGTTGCTCGGGGCCGGACGGGTGCGCTCGGGGTCTTACTCCGCCTACCCGCTGCAATTCCAAAACCCTTACGGCCTCGCGCATGTGCCGTCGGACCAGGATTATGCCCGGAAGCAACTGCTGTTTTCATTCATCGGGCGCAACTCGGACAAAATGCGCGAGCGGATTTTCAGGATGCATTTTAAGCGTGCGGACATTCTGGTTGAAGATTCCTCGCAGTTCGATTTGTGGGATGAGCGGGAGGCTTGCGACAAGTCAGTGCGGCAAAAATACTTTATCGACACGCTCTTACGGTCCAAGTTCTCGCTGTGTTTGCGCGGCGCCGGAGCCAGTTCCCTGCGGCTGTTTGAATCGCTCCGGCTAGGAGTGGCACCTGTGATCGCCTCGGACAAATGGATTTTCCCAGAGGGACCGCGATGGAACGACTTGTCCGTCATCATCAAAGAGCGGCACCTTCGGGAAATCGAATCCATCGTGTCGGAACATGAAGCGGATTTCGAACGAATGGGACGGTTGGCCCGCCAGGCGCATGAGGAGTGCTTTTCCGATTCGGTCTATTTCAACTATGTTGTGGACAACTGCCTGAAAATCAAATCCAGGCAGGTTATTCCGGAGTCTTTATACTGGCGCTTGAATCCCGGGGTGATTTTTGCCAGAAAGCGATACCGGGAATTCAAAGCGAATGTGAGGCCGCACGAATGGCTGCCGCGTCTCGCCCGGCTCCGGTTTACCAAGTAAATCCGCAGAACGTGGAACAAGTCACAAATCTGGCGGATTCTGGTGCGCCAGACGGTGATTGTTCGAGATTCGGGAGACTGTCGCTTCGGTTTCCCGAAACACCGATGCCGCCCCTTGAGACTTGCTCGATCAAGGGTTTTTATAGGATTTTGAAGAATTTACCTTTTCATCGAGTTTTTTTTTGACAGAGTGGTCGGCTTTGCTAAGGTCCGCCCGCTCTTCCCCACAACCTGTCAGGGGTGCCGCGTCCAGTCCCGTCAATTTTCACGGACCGGTCGCGGTGTTTTTGTCGGGTCGAAGGTTGGGTAAAACATCACATCGCTCGCGTAGCTCAGGGGTAGAGCGCATCCTTGGTAAGGATGAGGTCGGGGGTTCAATTCCCCCCGCGAGCTCCAGGGCAATCACGAATCATCTCAGCAGTCTCAAGCAGAACAACAACCACCATGGCAAAAGAAGCATTCAAGCGCAATAAGCCGCACGTCAACATCGGCACCATCGGCCACGTTGACCACGGCAAAACCACCCTCACCGCGGCGATCACCAACACCCTCGCGGAAAAGGGCCTGGCCCAGAAGAAAAGCTACGCGGACATCGACGCCGCTCCCGAGGAGCGCGAGCGTGGCATCACCATCAACACCGCCCACGTGGAATATGAAACCCTCAAGCGCCACTACGCACACGTGGATTGCCCCGGTCACGCCGACTACGTGAAAAACATGATCACCGGTGCCGCCCAAATGGACGGTGCGATCCTCGTGGTTTCAGCCGCCGATGGTCCAATGCCACAAACCCGCGAGCACATCCTGCTTGCCCGCCAGGTCGGTGTTCCCGCTCTCGTGGTGTTCATGAACAAGGTGGACCTTGTGGACGACGCCGAACTTCTCGAACTTGTGGAAATGGAAGTGCGCGATTTGCTCTCCATGTATGAATTCCCCGGCGACGAAATTCCAATCGTGATGGGTTCCGCCAAGGGCGCCCTCGACGGCGACGCCGCGCAAATGGAAAACGTCATGAAGCTCATGGATGCCGTGGATTCCTACATCCCCGAGCCTGAGCGTCCGATTGACAAGACCTTCCTGATGCCCGTCGAAGACGTGTTCTCGATTGAAGGCCGCGGCACCGTCTGCACCGGCCGTGTCGAGCGCGGCATCGTCAAGAAGATGGAGGAAGTCGAAATCGTGGGTATCCGCGACACCCAGAAAACCACCGTCACGGACATCGAAATGTTCCGCAAACTGCTCGACGAAGGTCGCGCCGGTGACAACTGCGGCCTTCTGCTCCGTGGTCTCAAGAAGACCGACATCGAGCGCGGCCAGGTGATCGCCAAGCCGGGTACCGTGAAGGGTCACACGATCTTCAAGTCCGAGATTTATGTTCTTTCGAAAGAAGAAGGGGGTCGCCACACCCCGTTTTTCTCGAACTATCGTCCCCAGTTCTATTTCCGCACCACCGACGTGACCGGCAGCATCAAGCTTCCCGAAGGCGTTGAAATGGTGATGCCTGGTGACAACATCAATCTTGAAGTCGAGCTCATCACGCCGATCGCCATGGAGCAAACCATGCGTTTCGCCATCCGCGAGGGGGGTCGCACCGTCGGTGCCGGTCGCGTCGGTGAAATCATCAAGTAATCATTCGCGAAGAGGCTTCGAATCCGGTCTCCGGATTGGATTCGCACGCACGATTTCGGGGCACTCCGGCAAAACGGAGTGCCCTTCAGTCGCCTCAAAACGGCAGTAGTTCAATTGGTAGAGCATCGGTCTCCAAAACCGAGTGTTGGGGGTTCGAGTCCCTCCTGCCGTGCCACTTTTTAAAATTCGTCCTATAGTTAGCGCATTATGTTTTCAAAAATCTCCGGTTTTCTGGGTGAGGTAAAAGGCGAGCTCCGCAAAGCGAGCTGGCCTTGGGAGTCCGACCCGAAAATCAAGGGTTTGAAAAAATACAAGGAACTGGTGGACTCGACCATCGTGGTTCTGATCGCGATGATCCTGCTCGCCGGTTTTGTGCAGTTCTGGGACTTCTTCCACGTGTTGATCGTGGGTTTCTTCACCAACTTCGGCCGCTGATTTGCATCCGCGCCCACCCCCATTCATCTCCGACCGACCCGTCATGTCTGATACCAAGCCATTCCGCGACCAGTGGTACGTTGTTCAAGTGCTTTCCGGCCAAGAGGGGAAAGTCCGCGACCGGATCATGCGCACGGCGGAAGCCGAGGACATGACCGACTTCATCCGCGAAGTGCTCGTTCCGACCGAAATGGTTTCCGAAATCCGCCGCGGCAAAAAAACCGAGACCAAGAAAAAATTCTTCCCCGGTTATATCATCGTCAACATGAACCTCACCACGGAGGACAACCAACTCGTCGAGAAGACTTGGTTTTTCATCAAGGAGATGGACGGCGTGATCGGCTTCGCCGGAACCAAGGACCGCCCGGCACCGATGCGCACCCGGGAGGTGGAAGCCATGCTCTCGCAAATCAAGGAACGCGAGGAAAGCGTCCGTCCCGCCATCAGTTTCGAGGTCGGCGATACGGTGAAGGTTGCGGACGGTCCGTTCCAAAGCCAGAACGGCATTGTCGAGGAAATCGATCCGGAACGCGGCAAACTTCGCGTCTCGGTGACCATCTTCGGCCGCAGCACGCCCGTCGAACTCGAATATTGGCAAGTCGAACGCGCGTGATCAAACATTTCATTCTTTCCGCTTTTCAGCACCTCCGCTTTACCCTACCACCCCGCTCCCGAACGTAAAACAGCATTCATTATGGCCAAGGAAGTCGTCAAAACCATCAAGCTCCAAATCAAAGCCGGAGCCGCCAATCCATCTCCCCCCGTCGGCCCCGCCCTCGGTCAGGCCGGCGTCAACATCATGGCGTTCTGTAAGGAATTCAACGCCGCAACCCAAAGCCAGACTGGTGACGTGCTTCCGGTGGTGATCTCGGTTTACAAGGACAAGTCATTCTCCTTCATCACCAAGAAGCCCCCCGCCGGCAATCTTCTTAAGAAGGCGGCGGGTCTTGCCTCCGGTTCGAAGGAAGCCAACAAAATCAAAGTCGGCAAGATCACCAAAGCGCAATTGATGGACGTCGTGAAAATCAAAATGCCCGACCTCAACACCAAGGACCCCGAAGCCGCCGCCCGCATCCTTGCCGGTACCGCCCGCCAAATGGGGCTCGAAATCGAAGGCATGTAAAATCAAGGCGCGTTGGCGCCTCCGCCAACGAATCCATCCTTAAATTCTCAGCCCACGGCCTCGCGGCCCGAAGCACCCGCAGGAGGGAGTCGCATTCCGCGCTTCCGAACGAACTGCCAACCCACACCACAATGGCCAAACTCCGCAGCAAACGCTACAAACAGGCAGCCGCTCTCGTCCAATCCGGCAAGAGCTACTCGCTGACCGACGCAATCAGCACCGTGAAGCAATTCCCGGCGCCCAAGTTCACTCCCACTGTCACTCTCTCGTTCCACCTCGGCGTGGATCCGCGCAAGAGCGATCAAATGGTGCGGGGTTCGGTTTCCCTTCCCCACGGCACCGGCAGAAATGTCCGGGTCGTCGTGTTCGCCCAAGGCCTGGCCGCGGAAGCCGCCATCGCCGCTGGTGCCGAGCATGTCGGCTTTGAGGATCTGATCAAAAAAGTCCAGGAAGGCTTCACGGATTTCGATTCGGCCATCGCCACTCCGGACGCCATGACCGAAGTCCGGAAAATCGCCCGGATTCTCGGCCCCCGCGGGTTGATGCCCAACCCGAAAACCGGCACCGTCACCGATGACACCGGCAAGGCCGTCCGCGAAGTCAAAGCCGGCCGGGTGGATTTCAAACTCGACAAAAACGGCAACGTCTCAGGCTCCATCGGCAAGTCTTCGTTCGAGCCAGCGCAACTGGAGGAAAACGCCCGCGCTTTCGTCGATAGCGTGGTCCGCGCCAAACCCGCCACCGCCAAGGGCAACTACATCCAAGCCGTCACCCTTGCGGCTTCGATGCTTCCCGGCATTCCGCTGGAAGCCGCCACCTACACCAAAGCTTCCGCCTAACCCCGGCCCGCCAACGACCATGAATCCCGATAAGAAAATCATCATCAACGGTCTGCTGGATCGCGTGAACGCGTCTCCCTACCTGATCGTCATCGATTACACCGGTCTCACCGTGCATCAGTTCTCGGAACTCCGCAACCGCCTCGACGCGGGTGGCGCCCGCTGCACCGTCGCCAAAAATAGCTACATGCGCAAAGTGCTCACCGAAGCCGGATTGCCCGACATCGGCGCCGATCTCGTCGGCCAAATGGCCTACGTCATGGGTGACAAGGAAGTCTTCGCCGCCGCCAAGGTGATCAAGAATTTCGAAAAGGAATTCAAGAAGCCGGAAATGAAGGTCGGCCTTTTGGGCAACGCGGTGCTCGACGCCGAGAAACTCAAGGCCATCGCCGATATTCCATCCCGCGAAGCGGTTCTGTCCCAACTCTTGTGCACGATCCTCGAACCTGCCTCCCGCATCGCCCGCGTGATCAAGAACAAGTTCAACCCGGACGAAGACTCCAGTCCGGACGAGCCCAGCGCCGCAGTTGACGAAACTGCCCCAGTTACCGAAACCGCCAAGGTTGCCGAAACCGCCAAGGTTGCCGAAACTGCCGCAGTTACCGAGACTGCCGCAGTTGCCGAGACTGCCGCAGTTGCCGAAACCGCCGCAGTTACCGAGACTGCCGCAGTTGCCGAAACCGCCCCAGTTGCCGAGACCGCCCCAGTTGCCGAAACCGCCGCAGTTGCCGAGACCGCCCCGGTTGCCGAAACCGCCGCAGTTGCAGAAGAAGTGGCTGCTCCGGCTGAAGCTCCTGCGGAAGAACCAACAATCTGAACAGATGGCGGCGGCGTCTCCCGCTTCCGCTTGAACACATAATGGTTCCTCGTCGGGACGGCGGCTGCCGCACTGAAATCTCCGGAGGCTCCGGGGGCGACGATACCGAACAAGGAAAACAACATGTCCAATATTGCACAACTCGTAGAAGAACTCGGCAAGCTCACCGTTCTGGAAGCTGTCGACCTCGTTAAACAACTCGAAGAAACCTGGGGCGTATCCGCCGCAGCACCGGTCGCCATGATGGCCGGTCCCGCCGCCGCCGCCGAAGCCGTCGAAGAAAAGACCGAATTCGACGTCGTCCTCACCGACATCGGTGCGAACAAGATCGCCGTCATCAAGGCGGTGCGCGAAGTCGCCCCCGGTCTCGGCCTCGCGGACGCGAAGAAACTCGTCGAAAGCGCCCCGGCCAAGATCCTCGAAGCCGTCGGCAAGGATGCGGGCGAGGCCGCCAAGAAGAAGCTCGAAGAGGCTGGCGCCAAAATCGAGCTCAAGTAACCCACCCCTGGATTTTTCCCGGGGCGGAGCCATCCGTCCCGGGAACTTCCGTCGTGACCGACGCGAGATTCTGCAACCACCAATAGGCTTTCGCACCGATTCCGACACACCCTTTTACCGCTTGAGAACCACCCTGCCTGAGACCGTTCGCGGCTCGGGCTCAATTTGTCATTAGAATACTACACAACGCCATGGCTGAACGTCTCTATTTCGGGAAATTCGAAGAGGTCATCGAACCGCCCAACCTCATTGAGGTTCAAAGCCGCTCGTATGACGAATTCCTTCAGAAGGAAGTGCCCCCCAGCGAACGCGCGGATGCGGGCTTGCAAGCGGTTTTCCGCGAGGTCTTTCCGATCAAGAGCTACGACGAGGCCATCGAACTCGACTTCGTGACTTACGACATCGAGAACCCTAAAATCACCTCGTTGGACTCTCTCCGCAACAGCGAGAGCTTCAGCGCCGCGCTCTATGTGACCTTCAAGTTGAAGGACGAAACCGGCACCAAGAAGGAACGCGTCTATATGGGCGAGCTCCCCATGATGACCCGCCGCGGCACCTTCATCATCAACGGTGCCGAGCGTGTCATCGTTTCCCAGCTTCACCGCTCGCCCGGCATCTGCTTCGAAACCTCCCAGCACCTCAACGGCAAGCTGCTCCACTCGTTCCGCATCATCCCCGATCGTGGTTCCTGGCTTGAAGTGCAGTTCGACACCAACGACTTGCTCTATGTCTATCTGGACCGCCGCCGCCGCCGCCGCAAGTTCCTCGCCACCACCTTCCTGCGGGTGCTGGGTTATCCGACCGACCGCGACATCGTCAGCCACTTCTATTCGCCGGAATCCCTCGCGCTCAGCGAGGCGATGGACGAAGCCGAACTCGGCCACAAGATGCCTTTCGAAGACATCCGCGACGGCGAATTGACGGTCGCAAAAGCCTACGAGCCGCTCACCATCGGCATCGTCCGCCAGCTGCTTGCCCTCGGTCACAAGTCGGTCGAAGTCATCGACGGCCGCGAGGATGAAATCCTGCTCAAGTCGCTCCGCAAGGATCCCGCCAAGGATGAGGAATCCGCGCTGAAGGATATCTATCGGAAACTCCGCCCCGGCGATCCGCCCACCGCTTCCAATGCCCGCGCCCTGCTGCGGCGGTTGTTCTTCGATCCGAAAAAATACGACCTCACCCGTGTTGGTCGTTACAAGATCAACCAGAAGCTCGGTATCGGTGTGGATTCCAACCAGCGCATCATGGTTCCCGAGGATTTCCTCGCCGCCGTGCGTTATATCCTGAAGTTGAAAAAAGGCGACGGCGTCATTGACGACATCGACCACCTGGGTTCCCGCCGCGTCCGTGCGGTCGGTGAACTGCTTGCCAATCAGTGCCGCGTGGGCCTCGCCCGCACCGAGCGCCTGGTCAAGGAGCGCATGACCCTGTTTGACGTGAACATCGAGGGCATGACGCCGCAGAAGCTGATCAACCCGAAGGCGCTTTCCGCCGTCGTGCGCGATTTCTTCGGCCGTTCGCAGCTCTCGCAGTTCATGGACCAAACCAACCCGCTCGCCGAGCTCACCCACAAGCGCCGTCTGTCGGCTCTTGGGCCGGGGGGGCTCAATCGCGACCGCGCCGGTTTCGAGGTCCGCGACGTGCATCCGTCCCACTACGGCCGGATCTGCCCGATCGAAACTCCGGAAGGTCCCAACATCGGTCTCATCAACTCGATGTGTACCTATGCCCGGATCAACGAGTTCGGTTTCATCGAAACCCCCTACCGCCGCGTCAAGGACTCCAAGGTCACCAACGAGATCGAATATCTCACCGCCGACCAGGAGGAAAACTTCCTCATCGCCCAGGCGAACAACCCGATCGACAAGAAGGGCGCGTTCCAAACCGAGCGCATCACCGCCCGCGAAAAAGGCGGCGAGTTCATCGAGGCCCTTCCCTCCGACGTTCACTACATGGACGTCTCGCCCAAGCAGCTCGTCTCCGTCGCCGCCGGGTTGATCCCCTTCCTTGAGCACGACGACGCCAACCGCGCGCTCATGGGTTCCAACATGCAGCGCCAGGGAGTGCCGCTCCTCGTTTCCGAAGCGCCGCTCGTCGGCACCGGTCTCGAAGGCAAGGCCGCCCGCGATTCCCGCGCCGTGGTTGTCGCCGAAGCGGATGGCATCGTCGCCGCCGCCACCGCGGAAATCATCGTCACCACCCCGGACGGCACGATGCCCGTTTCCGAGGAAAAATTCCTGAGCGATCCGGAATCGGTGAAGACGAACATCGACAAGGGCATCATGGCCTACCCGCTGCGCAAGTTCATGCGCTCGAACGCCGGCACCTGCATCAATCAGAAGCCGATCATCAAGAAGGGCCAAAAAATCAAAAAAGGCCAGGTGCTCGCCGACGGTCCTAACACCGAAGACGGCGAACTCGCCATCGGCCGCAACGTGCTGGTCGCCTTCATGCCATGGAACGGCTACAACTTCGAGGATGCCATCGTCATCTCCGAGCGGGTAGTCAAAGACGACGTTTACACCTCGATCCACATCTCGGAATTCGATGTCGCCGCCCGCGATACCAAACTCGGCCCCGAGGAAATCACCCGCGACATTCCCAACGTCGGCGAGGACGCCCTGCGCAACCTCGACCACGACGGCATCATCCGCATCGGCGCGGAAGTGAAACCCGGCGATATCCTCGTCGGCAAAATCACGCCGAAGTCCGAAACCGAACTCGCACCGGAAGAACGCCTGCTGCGCGCCATCTTCGGTGAAAAGGCCGCCGACGTGAAGGACACCTCGCTGCGCGTGCCCTCCGGCTGCATCGGCATCGTTCAGGACGTGCGCGTTTCCCAAAGCGGCTTCGCCAAGCGCCGCCAGGAAAAGGTCGATCCCGCCGAACTGAAGAAAACACTCAAGAAAATCAACGACGAGCACAAGAAGAAGGCCGACAAGCTCACCGACGACCTTACCGAGCGCCTGTCTGATATTCTGCTAGGCGAGAAAATCCCGCTCGATGTGGTCAACGCGCAAACCGGCGAAATCATCATCCCCGCGAACCGCAAGATCACCAAGACCCTGCTCCGCAAACTGGCCTCGGTTCACGACCACATCGAAATCGATCCTTCCCCGATCCGTAACAAGATCCTGGAAATCATCAGCTCCTTCGAGACCCGCTTCCAGGAACTCGACACCGAGCGCGAGCGCAAACTCGACTCGCTTGAGTCAGGCGATGAAGTCGATCCCGGCGTCATCAAGGAAGTCAAGGTGTTCATCGCCGCCAAACGGAAACTCTCCGTCGGTGACAAGATGGCCGGCCGCCACGGCAACAAGGGCGTTGTCGCCACCATCGTTCCCGAGGAGGACATGCCATATCTATCCGATGGAACTCCGGTCGATATCTGCCTCAACCCGCTTGGCGTGCCGTCGCGGATGAACGTCGGACAGGTGCTCGAAACCCACCTTGGCGTCGCGGCCAAGGCCCTCGGTTTCAAGGTCGCAACCCCGATTTTCGACGGCATCAAGGAAGACGTCATCTGGGATTTCATGTCCAAGGCCAAGAAGGTCGATGGCGTGAAATTCGTCGGCGACAACGGCGAACTCCGCGAGCGCAAGCCCGGCGAACCCGAAGGCCGCGGCTACACCTGGATCGGCGATGGCAAGGACGGCACCACCGGCGGCAAATCGACCCTTTATGATGGTCGCACCGGCGAGGCTTTCCACAACCCGGTGGTGGTCGGCATGATCTACATCTTGAAACTCGGCCACTTGGTCGCCGACAAGATCCACGCCCGCGCCGTCGGTCCTTACTCGCTCGTCACCCAGCAACCGCTCGGCGGCAAGGCGCAATACGGTGGCCAGCGTTTTGGGGAAATGGAAGTCTGGGCGCTCGAAGCTTATGGCGCCGCCTACACCCTGCAGGAGCTTCTCACCGTCAAGTCCGACGACGTGCAAGGCCGCACCCGGATCTACGAGGCCATCGTCAAGGGCGATAACAACCTCGAAGCCGGCACCCCGGAATCCTTCAACGTTCTGATCAAGGAAATGCAATCGCTCGGCCTTGATGTCCGTCCCGGTCGCCGGGGATCCACCCACGGCTCCGGCATGACCGGTGGCCTGGATGATTACTCCTTGGATGACCTCACCCTGTAATTTCCAACCGCGAACCCAACCCTGACCTAAAACGTTACTAACAACATGAGTGTCGATAACAACCTTCGCGAACTATTCGGCGTGGACGAACGCCCCGAGGCCTTTGACCAGGTCTCCATCACCGTCGCTTCCCCGGAAATCATCCGCTCCTGGTCCAAGGGCGAGGTGAAAAACCCGGAAACCATCAACTACCGGACCTTCAAACCCGAAAAAGGCGGCCTTTTCTGCGAGCGGATCTTCGGACCCACCCGCGACTGGGAATGCGCCTGCGGCAAATACAAGCGCATCAAACACAAGGGCGTCGTCTGCGACCGCTGCGGCGTCGAAGTGACCCTGAGCCGCGTCCGTCGCGAGCGCATGGGCCACATCGAACTCGCCGTGCCGGTTTCCCATATCTGGTTCTACAAGTGCATGCCGTCGCGCATCGGCCTGATGCTCGACATCAGCGCGCGCCATCTGGAACGCGTGATCTATTACGAGGATTACGTCGTCACCGATCCCGGCAACACCGCTCTGGAACGCGGCCAGCTGCTAACGGAAAACGAGCTCCGCGAGGCGGAGGACACCTATGGCGACGGTTCGTTCCGCGCGCTGATGGGTGCCGAGGCGATCCAGGATCTTCTCAAACAAATCGATCTGGCGGAACTCACCGTGAAACTCGAGGAGGAACTCGGCACCACCCGTTCCAAGCAGAACAAGAAGAAGCTCTCGAAGCGCCTCAAGATCACCCAGGGATTCGCCGCGTCCAAATCGCGCCCGGAGTGGATGGTCCAGACCGTGCTGCCGGTAATCCCGCCGGACCTGCGTCCGCTGGTGCCTCTCGAAGGCGGCCGTTTCGCCACCTCCGACCTCAACGACCTCTATCGCCGCGTCATCAACCGCAACAACCGTCTCAAGAACCTCCTGCTCCTCAAGACGCCGGAAGTCATCATCCGCAACGAAAAGCGGATGTTGCAAGAGGCGGTTGACGCGCTCTTCGACAACGGCCGCCACGGCCGTGCCGTCACCGGCGCCGGCAACCGTCCGCTCAAATCCCTCAGTGACATGCTCAAGGGCAAGGGCGGTCGTTTCCGTCAGAACCTGCTCGGCAAACGCGTCGATTACTCGGGTCGTTCCGTCATCGTCGTCGGCCCAGACCTCAAGCTCGGCCAGTGCGGTCTGCCCAAGAAGATGGCGCTCACCTTGTTCGAACCGTTCATCATCCGCCGCCTCAAGGAGCTGGGCTATTGCCACACCGTGCGCTCGGCCAAGAAGATGATCGACCGCAAGACCACCGAAGTCTGGGACATCCTCGCGGAAGTCACCAAGGGTCACCCGATCCTGCTCAACCGCGCTCCCACGCTTCACCGTCTGTCCATTCAGGCCTTCGAACCGAAACTCATCGAAGGTGAGGCCATCCGCGTTCACCCGCTGGTTTGCACCGCTTACAACGCGGACTTCGACGGTGACCAGATGGCCGTGCACGTGCCGCTCTCGGTGGAAGCCCAGATGGAGTGCCGCCAGCTCATGCTGGCGCCTAACAACATTTTCTCGCCTGCATCCGGTCGCCCGATCACCGTGCCGACGCAAGATATCATCCTTGGCACCTACTACCTCACTTGGGCTCCGGATCGAACAATGGTTGATCGAGAAAGGGAGGAGCGTATGCCACTCTTTGAATCAACGTCCGAAGTTGAGTTTGCTCTTGCATCGAATAAAGTTGGATACCACCAGTGGATCCGGATCCGTAACCCCGATTACGGAAAAGAAGACACAGTTTTCGGATTTAAGGGTGAGAAACTTACTGTGAAAGAGCTAGAGTCCATTACTCCGCTTCAGGCTATGTTGCGCCAAGGTAAAATCATCGAAACCACTCCGGGTCGCGTTCGATTCAATGAAATCTGGCCTGCGCGTGTGGGCTTCATCAACAGCAACGTCGGCAAGAAACAGATCGGCGACATCATCTGGCATTGCTACAAAAAGGCGGGTAGAAAGACTACAGTCGAAGTGCTGGACGAGCTAAAGACTCTCGGATTTGCCGAAGCCACCCGCTCGGGGACATCCATTGGAATTGTCGACATGGTGATTCCTGCGAAGAAAAAGGAAGTTATCGCCAAGGCATACGAGGATGTCGAAAAAGTCACGAAACAGTACCGGAATGGGGTGATCACTGACGGCGAGCGCTATCAGAAAATTGTTGACGTCTGGACCCATGCGACGGACACCATCGCTACTGAACTTTATCGGATTATCCAACCAAAAGATGGAGATACCAAGGCGTCACCGCTCTTTATGATGGTCGACTCAGGAGCGCGCGGTAACAAGTCCCAGATCAAGCAACTCGGCGGGATGCGCGGCCTCATGGCCAAACCGTCCGGAGAGATCATCGAGCGTCCGATCATTTCGAACTTCCGCGAGGGTCTTTCGGTGCTCGAATACTTCATCTCCACCCACGGCGCCCGCAAGGGTCTGTCCGATACCGCTCTGAAAACCGCAGACTCCGGATACATGACCCGCAAACTGGTGGACGTGGCCCAGGACGTCATCATCACTGAACAGGACTGTGAGAGCTCAAGAGGGCTTTATCTTAAGTCAATTGAGAATGGTGACGAAGAGATTGCGTCATTGGAACAACGCGTTGCAGGGCGGTTTCCGATGTATCAGTGTTTCAGACCGAGCGAAGAATGCAGGAAGCGAGACTTGGCAAAATTAGAAAAGGAAATGCGCGAAACTATCGAAAAATCGCATGACAAAGATCGCAAGAGTCTTAGTGAATCAGATTTCCAAAAGCTAATTGAAAGGGAATTTAACAAGGAAATTCCCAAGGCGAAAGCTGCTCTGTACCGCGATACGTATGAGGCAAAACATCAATCAGGAAAGCCGTTTGTTCGAGAAGATGGCTGGGTAATGTCTGAAGATTTTCTCGACGCAATGCCTTTTATACCCGGAGGCTCGGTTAATAAGGGTGACGATATACCAGACCCCGGTTATGCTCCCCTGCCAATTTCGGGGAAACTTGCTGAAGCTATCGCGGCGTCCTATGAGTTGTCACGAGCGCGCGATGAACACGGAATGTGGCTTCGTTCTGTGCTAACATGCGATTCAGAAAGAGGATGCTGTATCGCATGCTATGGACAGAATCTCGCTACTGCAACGTCAGCCAAAATTGGCGAAGCAGTCGGCATCATCGCTGCCCAGTCAATCGGCGAACCCGGCACCCAGCTCACCATGCGGACCTTCCACGTGGGTGGTGTGGCTTCATCCACGTTCAAGCAGCCGATCATCAAGACCAAGAACGGCGGGCGGGTGGTTTACAAAGACCTCGTCAATAGCACCGTTCAAGCCGCCGATGGCACTTGGGTCGTGCTCAGAAAGAATGGCTCCATCTCGATCCGCGATAAGGCTGGATTGGAAGTTGAAAACTACCCTGTGGTCCTTGGCGCATCTATTTCGGTTAAGGACGGCGAGGAGGCGAAGAAGGGTGAAACCATTGTCACCTGGGATCCCTACAACGTGCCCATCCTAACCGAAAAGGGCGGCAGAGTCGAGTTCCGCGACATGATCTCCGGCATCACGGTGACTAACGAAACGGACAAGGAGACCGGCAAGAAGGGCATGGTCGTCACCGAACACAAGGAAGACCTCCACCCGCAGGTCGTCATCATGGATGAAAAGACCAAGGACGTGAAAGCCAGCTACTCGATTCCGGTCGGCGCCCACCTTTCCGTCAAGGAAGGCCAAATCGTCACCGG